>NZ_SUKD01000020.1:0-218270 GCF_013357275.1 Pseudomonas sp. BMW13
CGCTTCACCGATCCACCGCTGCGGTGGATGTAAAAGGCGACATCCACCCTACGGCTCTGCTTGTCGTAGGAGCCCGCTGCGGGCGATCCATGCATCCGTGGCCTGATCGTCGGCAAGCCGGCTCCTACACATACCGTCCGATTGCGACTCACGACCTGGAAATCTGCCCGCGGAGCAGTCGTAGGGTGGATCACGCTTCACCGATCCACCGCTACGGTGGATGTAAAAGGCGACATCCACCCTATGGCTCTGCTTGTCGTAGGAGCCCGCTTGCGGGCGATCCATGCATCCGTAGCCTGATCGCCGGCAAGCCGGCTCCTACACATACCGTCCGATTGCGACTCACGACCTAGAAATCTGCCCGCTGAGCAGGCTGCGCCCTGCGGGTATGGCCCGCGTTCAGGCCCCGGCCCCGCGCTCCATCAGGTGACTCATCGCCGTTTTCAGCTTCATCGGCCGCACCGGCTTGTGCAGCAGACTGTGGCCAAGCTCGCGCATCTGCTGCTTGAGCTCGTTGCTGTAGTTGGCAGTGATCATCAGCGCCGGCAGCGGTGCGCTGCGCCTGGCGTTGATCTGCGCAACGGCATCGACGCCGTTGCGTTCGTCGTCGAGGTGGTAGTCGGCGATCAGCAGGTCGGCCTCGGCGTGGTAGTTGTCCACCTGGCGCGCCAGGTCTTCCTCGGACAGTGCGGTAACCACGCGACAGCCCCAGCCTTCGAGCAGGGTACGCATGCCGGCGCAGATCGCCGCGTCGTTATCCAGCACCCATACCCGAGCGCCGCTGAGGCGCTCGATCAGCTGGTCCGGGCTGTCCTGCACGGCGCGCACGCGCGGCGCCCGGCGGGTCAGCGGCACCTCCACGGCGAACATCGAGCCACGGCCCTGCTGCGAGGCCACGCGGATGCGATGGCCGAGCATGCGCGAGATCTTGTCGACGATGGCCAGCCCCAGGCCGAGCCCGCGATCCTGCTTGCGCTGCACCGTATCGCCGCGCTTGAACTCCTGGAATATCTCGCCGAGCTTGTCCGCAGGAATGCCGATACCACTGTCCCAGACCTCGATGGACAGGCTGTTGCCACGCCGCCGGCAGCCGAGCAGCACGCGCCCGCTGGCGGTGTAGCGGATGGCATTGCTGAGGAAGTTGCGCAGTATCCGCGCCAGCAGCTGCACGTCGCTGCGCACCAGCGCCGAGCTGGGCAGGTAATCCAGGCGCAGCCCCTCGCTGCCGGCGACCTGGCGGTACTCGGTGGCCAGGTTCTCCAGCAGCTCGCTGACGGCGAAGGGCGCGATATCCGGCTTGATCACCCCGGCATCGAGCTTGGATATGTCCACCAGCGTGCCCAGCAGGCTCTCGACATCCTCCAGCGAGTTGCTGACGTTGCGCACCAGCGGCTCGCAACCGGAGAGATCCGGCTTCTCCAGCAGCGCGCTGGTGAATAGCCGGGCGGCGTTGAGCGGCTGCAGCAGGTCATGGCTGACCGCCGCGAGGAACTTGGTCTTGGACAGGTTGGCCCGCTCCGCCTCGCCCTTGGCCTCGCGCAGGCGCGCCTCCATCTGCGTGCGCTCGTCGATCTCGCGGCGCAGCTGGTCATTGACCGTGGTCAGCTCGGTGGTCCGTTCGCGGACACGCTGCTCCAGGTGCTGATAGGCCTGGTGCAGCGCCTCGGCGGTACGCCGGCGCTCGGTGATGTCGCGGATCAGCACGAAAATTCCCACCACCTCGCCGCTGGCCAGGCGATTGGGCACGTAGGAGCGCAGCATGTAGCGCTCCTGGCCACTGTGGTTGGTCTCGGCGAACTCGAAGGTCACGCTCTCGCCGGACAGCGCCAGCTCCACGTAGGGCTCCAGGCGCTGGCAGTGCTCCTCGCTGTGCACCTCGCGCAGGCTCTGGCCGAGCATGGCGCCGCGCGGCCAGCAGTACCACTCCTCGTAGACCTTGTTGGTGAACTCGTAGACCAGATCGGCGGACAGGTAGGCGATCAGCGCCGGGACGTGGTCGGTGATCAGGCGGATCCAGCGCTCGCTCTCGCACAGCGCCTGCGCCTGCCGATGGCGCTCGGTGATATCGGTGAAGCTGTTGACGAAGCCGCCGGTGGGCAGCGGATGGGTGCGCACCTCGAGCATGCGTCCATCGAACAGGCGCACTTCCACTTGGCGCAACAGCTTGCCATTGGCATCGCGGCTTTCCGGGGTCAGCGGCTCCAGCTCGCTCTCGGCCATGACCTCGGCGAACGGCCGGTGGGCGTTGATCGGTGCCAGGCCGCAGAGTTCGAGGAAGCGGTGATTCCACAATTCCAGCGCCCCTTCGGCATTGACCATGGCCATGCCCTGCGACAGGTTGTCGACCGCGCGCTGCAGCAGGCGGGATTTCTGCGCCAGCGCCTGCTCGCGGCGCAGCGCTTCGCTCTGTTTCACCTCGGTGATATCGGTGTAGAGGATCACCAGCCCGCCCTCACGGGTCGGCCGCTCGCTGACCTGGACCCAGCGCCCGTCCTGCAGGCGGAACAGGCTCGGCTCGCCCTCGCGGCCCAGTTGCGCTTCCACCACCAGCCCGGTGCTGCGGCTCAGGCGGCGAATCTCCTCCAGCCGCGTACCGGTGCCGATGCGCGCCCGGCTGCGTTCCCACAGGGCCTTGAAGCGGCTGTTGAACAGCACGATGCGCTGGCGATCGTCGAACAGCACGAAGGCGTCGGAAATGCTCTCGATGGCGTCGATCAGGTGCTGGTGGGCGGTCTCGGCACGCAGGCGCGCGTCACTGAGCAACTGATTGCTCGACTTCAGTTCGGCCATCGCCTGGTTCAGCGCATCGGTGCGTTCGCGCACCTGCTCCGACAGCACCACCGAATGCTGGAACGCCGCGTAGGCGTCGTCCCCCCGGGAGTGGATCGACTCCACCCGTTCGATCAGCGCCGCGTTGATGCGCCTGAGCTTGGCGTTCTCCTGCTCCAGGGCCGCACAGCGGGCCTGCAGATCAGCGCTCGCCACGCCCGACAGGTCGGCCAATGGCGACACCGGTGAAGGTCTGATTGATGTGCATGCCATTGAACTGCTCTCCGTAGGTGTTGAAGCCGATCACCCCCTGCTGACGCAGCAGCGTGGCGACCGACTCGACGCCGCCGTCGTTCTCGATTTCCAGGCGCCGCAGGAAACAGTCGCAACCGATGGTCAGCAACAGCGGCCCCAGGCGCTGTTCGAGCCCGGCGAACAGCTGCTCCAGGTTGGGCAGCAACGGGCCGGGATGCATGGCGGTGAGGACGATGCCGTTCTCCACCGCGCAGTAGAACGTCAGGCTGAGGTCGTCGTGCACCTGCTGGATGGAGCGCACGTAGTAGTGATCGCTGATGCGCACCGCCAGCGGATAGGCGGCGAACACCCGGTGATCGAGGGCATCGAGCGGAACGCCGATCAGGTCGGCGTACTCCTGCGCGGCGGGCATCGCGTTGAGTTCGTAGACCCGGCGACTGGTGCTGTCGGCACGGGTGACCACCAGCTTGTCGCCGCGGGGCTGGATGTGGTGGGTGCTGAACACCTCGAAATCCAGCCAGGTGTTGAACAGCACCACCACCGCCGCGCCACTGTGGAAGCGCCCGCCGTGATAGACGTGGGTATGCGTCAGGTGGTTGTCGTCGCCCGCCGAACCGCCGAAGTGCGGGATGCTGCCGAGCGCCGCGCTGAGCGCGCCGAGCACCAGCTCCTCACGGCTGGACAGGCCATCGAGCAGGGTCAGGGCGAAGCTGTGGCCCTTGATCGAGGCCAGCTCGTTGCTGCGGCAGTCCTTGACCAGGCCGTCCACCAGGTGCTGCGCGTCGAGCAGGTTGAAGCGCTCCATCTCATCGATCAGCGCACTGGCGATGGAGAAGCAGCGCAGGTCGAAGCCCAGCGCCACCACGCAGCCGCGGTCGTAGCCCTGCGGGGTGATCTCGCCGGCGCTGGTGCAGCCGACCAGGCTGACGCCGCCGAAGTGCGCCTCCAGCGCCTGGCCGAGGCCGTCGAGGTCGTATTCCGCCGAGCAGAAGAACAGCACGAAGCCCAGATAGGGATGAATCAGCTGGCGTGCCAGTTCCTGGGCCGCCAGTTCCACGTCCTTCGTGCTGGATACCGCCCTGAGCACCCCTTGCGACTGTTCCAAGGCCATACCACGCCCCAATGCACCTACTGATCGAGTGGAAATTCTACGAAGCGCAGGTTGCCCGCCCCATGCTACTTGAGTACTGGATCGGGCCTTCCTAGGTAGGGTGCGCCTTGCACAGCAGCCATGCAGCCGCGACGTGACCCGGATGAAATCCGGGATGTGCAACGGAAAACGCCCCGGATTTCATCCGGGCTACAGGGCCAGGGATATGCAGCAGCCACAAACAGCAAAAGGCCGGGCGGGGGGCGCCCCCTGCCCGGCCTCGAACGCTGCGCGTTACCAGCTGAGAACCGCACCCACGGCGAAGGTGTCGGTGTCCTCGTTCAGGCCGCTGCCGGCGGCGGCATCGATCTGGTACTGGTTGTACTCGGCGACCAGCTTGAGGTTGTCGTTGATGGTGCGGAAATAGGCGATGCCACGGGTCTCGTAGTCAGCCGCCACGCCCAGGCCGTTGCCGTCATCCTCGGTCTTGCCGTAGGACAGCGCCAGGCGGTTCTTGCCCCAGCTGTAGGAGCCCTGCAGCAGGTAGCCATCGCTGTCGATGTCACGCAGGGTCGGCTCGCCCAGGTTGTTGGTGAAGAACGGGTTGATGCCCTTGGCCTGGAAGCCGGAACCGGTCAGCGACAGGCCGCCGAACTTGGCCTGCACGCCATAACCGAGGCCCTTGGAGGTCACCGTGTCGACGGTGTCGTCGGTGTTCTCGGAGGTCTGGTAGGCACCGTTGATCCAGGTGTAGATGGTCGAGCCGCCGACCTCGAACTGGTAGCTGAGCTCGGACTCGAAACGGGGATTCTCCTGGTAAGCCTTGCCGGTGGCGCTGTCGTCGTTGGTGTCGACCGGGTCCATGATGCCCACCGCCACGCGCAGGCCCTCGGCCAGGTTGTTGTTGCGGTAGGTGATCTGCGAAGTCGGGAAGGGGTACGGATAGCCGGTGCCGATGTTGCCGAAGGACACGCCATTGCCGTCCACCAGGCCCAGGGTGTCGGAGACGTTGCCGTAGCCAGCCAGCAGTTCGTCGAGGAAGATGTTGGAGCGCGAGAACAGGCCGAAGTCCTTGCCCACCAGCACCTCGCCCCATTCCGGGTTGGAGACGGTGCCGTAGAACTGGCGAACGTCGATGGCGGTATCAGTGCCGTTGGTTTCGCTGTCGTTGATGGTGACCCAGAAGGACGAGCGCCCGGTCAGCTTGAGGTCATCGATCTGCTTGCCGAAGTTGAAACCGATCCAGTTGGGCAGGAAACCCATCTTCACCCGTGACTGACGGCGGTCGAACTGGTCGCCATCGCGATCCACGTCGCTGTTGACGTAGAAGGCGTTGATATAACCGTCGGTGGAGAAAGTGGTGTCGTCCTGGTCGTACAGGACGATCTCGGCGGCAGCCTGCTGCGCGGTCGCCAGGGCGACGGCGGTGGCCAGGGTCAGGGGCAGAAGTCGAGTGATGGCGATCTTGTTGTTGTGCATAACGCTCTCCGCTTGAGTGGCGACCGCCAGGGCAGTCGTGTCGGAGGCGATTATCGAAAGCGCGCCCTGGCGGCCATACGCTGCCTTGGCAGCGTTTGCCTGCTGCTTTGGCCTGGAGTGACCGGCCCGCTTCCGGCGGCTCGCGACCAGCCTGCTACCGGTAGCGGGAGAAAGGTCGTAGTACCCGCCAGCCCTTGGATGTAGAACGACGGCGCACGGCGTCTGCCAGGCGCGGCGAACGCAGGCACGGGAAACGCCCGGGGCTCGCCGAGCGGCCACGGGTTCGATAGGGAGAGGGAAAGATGGGCGCAGCCTAGACCGGCGTCGCGGCTCCACTGGCCAGCACACGCCAGTCATCGGCGCGCAGCAGTTGCCGGTGCGCGCACAGCAGATCGCGGGGCGTCAAGGCGGCCATTGCCCGCTGCAGCCTTTGCGGGTGAGCCTCGGGCAGCCCGGCCAGGTGCAGCTGCCACAGCTGCTCGGTGCGTGCCCGGTTGGTGGTGGCCGGGGCCAGCGCCAGCTGCAATGCATCGCGCTCAGCGGACAGCGCCGCGTCGTCCAGTGCGGCGAGCGACTGGCATTGCTCATCGAGAAACGCGCGGATATGGGCAAAGATGCCTGACGCATCGCACCGCGGGGACTGCAGGGCAAACAGCAAGCCACAGCAGCCCTGAACCTGGCGAAAGCCGGCGAACAGGGCATAGCCCAGCTGCAGCTCGCCCCGCAGGCGCCGGTAGAAACGCCCCTGCAGCACCTGCCCGAGCAGGCGCCAGGCCGCCTCGGTGCGTGCATCGCGGGCAGGCAGCGGACAGAACAGCAGCAACGCCGCATCCGCGCCAGGCTGCGCCAGGCGCTGCCAGTCGAGACCTCGCGCCGCATCCGTGCATGGCGGCATGTCCGGCAGTGGTTCGACGGCCGCGCACAGCCTGGCCAGCTGCGCCTGCCCGGCGTCCCCCAGGCCGACGCTCAACCCTTGCAGCCCGGGTGCAGCGGGCAGCTCGCACAGCTGCGGCAGGCGCTGCAACAGATCGCGCAGCAGCAGGCCCTGTGCCTCCGGTTCGGCCAGCTCATCCAGCGGCGCCAGCAACACCGGCAGCAGCAGGCCACTGAATGCAGGCAACAGCGCTGCGGGCCCATGCAGCGCCAGGCTCCAGCCGGAGGCCTGCACGCTCAACTGGCTGCCGATGCCAAGCCGCTCGCCGCGCCAGCGCAGGTCGGCGCTGCGTGCTTGCAGGGTGGCCTCCAGGGCCGCCACGTCTGCCGTCACCGAACAGGGGCCGCGCCAGTGGAGAGCGGCCGGGCCGCCCTCGGCCTGCCCCGGATGATGTCGCAGCTCCGCCACCGGCAGAACGGCCGCTGCCGCGCTGGCGCCAGCCAGCAACGGCTCATCACAAGGCAGTTGCCATGTGTACGCCGGCGCCGGCACCGGCGATCGCTCCGCCAGTGCCCGCAACGGCAGCTCCAGGCCAATGGCGGGCCAACGGGGCTGCGCCTGGTCGCCGCCGTGCAGTTCGAACAGAGCGTCACCCTGCGCCAGGGCCGCCAGCAGAGCGCTCAGGTCTCGCAGCGTCTGGTCGTCATCCTGCGCAGGCGTCTGCAGGTGTCGAGCCAGCGCCAGCGGGCCGAGGCCGAGCGACCTGAGAGCGGCTGCCTGCTGCTGATGCTGCAGGCGCAACGACCAGTGCGCATGACCCCGCAGGTGCGCGGCCCAATCCTGCAGGACGGCGCGCAGGACGCCGCCCTGCTCCGCCGTGGCGCCAGCAAGGTCGAGGCGCAACAGACACTGCCCCGCGTGCTGGTACAGCACCCGCGCCTGCAATTGCCGGCACAGCCGCCGTTCCCGCAGCGCCGCCAGCAGGCCACCGGGCGCAGGGTCATGCAGCGCGTCCAGCAACAGCGCCAGGGCGGCCTCACAGCTACCGGCAGCGAGTTGCACAGCAAACCCCAGGTGCAGCGCAGGGCGCGCCTGCTGCAAACACAAGCGCGTCGCGCGCAGCGGCAGCAGGTCGGCCGGCGACGCGGAACCGGCGCCGCCCTCGCCCCCTGGCAGCGCCCCGAGCAAGGTCTCGGCGATCGCCAGCAACTGTTCCGCTGGTTGTGGCCCGACCAGGGTCAGGCGCATGCACCCGGCCCGGAAGTAGCGCCGATGGTGCGCCCGCAGCGCCTGCTGAAAATGCGGCGACTCCACGGCCAGGGTACGGCGATCCCCGGCCAGGAACTCGCCACAGCGATGCCCGGCGGCCAGTGCCTGCCCCAGTGCGTGATCGATGCGACTGTCGCCATCCTGGCTGCGTGCCTGGTACTCGGCATGCAGCACGTCGCGCTCGCGCAGCTGCGCCTCGCTCTCCAGCAGCGGCCAGCAGAGCATATCCAGCAGGCGAGTCAGCGCCGGCTGCAGTTGCGCGGCCGGCAGCTCGCAGACGAAATCCGTATGCCGCGCCCGGGTCGAGGCATTGACCAGGCCGCCATGGCGCTGGGCGAAGGCCATCAGCCCCTGCTCGCCCGGGTAATCGCGGCTGCCGAGAAACAGCAGGTGCTCGAGAAAGTGCGCCAGGCCAGGGTACTCCGGCGGCTCGTCATGGCTGCCGGCCGCCACCCGCAGGCACAAGCCGACGCGCTGCGCCCAGGGCTGCCGCTGCACGCACAGCTGGGCGCCGTTGGCCAGGTACAGGGCGTGGGCGGCAGGCGCATCCGGTTCGGGCATCGATCATCGATCTCGGGCAGTCTGCCGACAATCCTCGGCTCGCCACCAGTAGCGGACAATCCTTCTTTCGCCCTGGGGCACTACACCCTTGGTCGCATGCTCGTTTCCGTCAGGTACGCCGCCGTCACAAGCACCTAGGGCTCCAGAGCGCTCGTGCTCTTGCGAAACTTGCCGGGTGCAACGCCAAACATCTCGCGGAAACGCCGCTGAAAATGCGAAGGCGTCACGAAGCCGCAGGCGACTGCGACTTCGAGCAGCGCCTTGTTGGTGTACTGCAGCAACTGCCTTGCCCGGGTCAGGCGCAGCTCCAGGTAATAGCGCGGAGGCGTGGCCTGCACATGACGGCAGAACAGGCGCTCCAGATGACGACGCGAGATCCCCGAGTAGCGGGCGATCTCACCGATCTCGATCGGGTCTTCGATATTGCTGTGCATCAGCTCCAGGGCCGTTCTGAGCGAGCCCGGCAGGCGCGGGTCCAGGTCGAGCGAGGCGACGGATACATCGTAGGTCTGCCGCATCCTGTCGCAACCCAGCACCTCTTCGACAGAACCGACCAGCTCGGCGTCCGCCGTCTGCCGCACCACCTCCAGCATCATGTTCAGCGAGCTGTTCGCCCCCGCGCAGCTGATCCGCCTGTGCGCAACGACATAGGAATGGCTGGTCATCCTGACCCTGGGGAAGAGTTCTCTCATCATCACCCTGCCGTCGGGGTGGAAGGCGCACTCGTGGCCGTCGAGCAGCCCGGCTTCGGCAAGGAAGTAGGCGCCGTTCCACAAGCCGCCGAGCACAGCGCCGCAGGCCTCGGCCTGACGCAACTTGCCACGCAGCAGCGGCTCGGCGTGCAGAGCGCTACGGAAGCCGCCGCATACCACGATCATGTGCTGCTCTCGCTCGTTCAGCTCAGCGAGCCGACAGTCGACCGAGATGGCGATACCGAGATCGCTGACGACGACATCCTGGTACCCCACCACGCGTACGTCATACAGCGCCGTGGCGTTCATCAGGTTGGCAGTGACCAGTGCATCCACCGCTCCGGTGAACGCCATCATCGAAAAGTTTTCCAGCAACACGAAGGCCACCGGCAATCCGTTGGCTGCAAGCCGGTCATCCTGGCGCCGGCGCAGATGCATGCGGTTCTTGTCCCTCAGGACACTCTCGAAGGAGGATTTCACGGTGCTGGCAACTCCATCGAAGTCAGTGGCCGTCGTCCACGGGCGAGGCCTTCAGGGCGCGGTCCGTGTAGCCGCGCCGGGGATGGCACGGGCCTGCGGGAAAGGACGCCCGCGCAGTTCCCTTTGGCCAGCGCTTTCAGATACTCTCGGGGGGCTGTCGGAACAGGTTTGCACCTGCCTTCCTCTTCAATTCTAGGGCTCGCCCGTACGCTGCAGAATTGACTTTTTATTCAGGAAGTTGAATACCTTTCGTTATGGTCATGCACACCGAGCCCGATCAGACGCTGATCAAGATGCCGTCGCTGCGAGCGGTCAAATCCTTCATCGCCGCAGCCAAGTACCAGAACTTCACCAGGGCTGCCGAGGCGCTGTGCGTGACCCAGGCGGCCATCAGCCGGCAGATTCGCGAGCTGGAAAGCTACCTGGGTGCGGAACTGTTCACCCGCGCCGGTCGCGCGGTGGAGCTGACCACTGCCGGTTCGATCTTCTACGACGCCGTGCAACTGTCCTTCGTCAATATCGCCCAGGCAGCCGAACGCATCCGCAGCCACAACACGCGCAAGCGGGTACTGACGCTATGCTGCTCGCCGGCCTTCTCCGCATTGTGGTTGGCGCATCGTTTGCCGAGTTTCTTCAGTGCCAACCCGGACATCGACCTGAACCTGATCACCACGCAGAACTTCCTGTCGATGGAGCCTGGCGTACGCCCCGACATCTTCATCACCAAGCTGGCCAAGGTGCATGATGGCTACCGCAGCACGCCGCTCTTCCATGACATCATCTACCCCGTCTGCACCCCGCACTATCTGCAACAGCACCCTGAACTGAGCAGCCTCGAGGGGCTACGTGACAGCGTGCTGCTTAACCTCACCCCCTACGGTCGCTCACAGGTCGCCGAGCATGTCGACTGGGGCGTCTGGCTGGCATTCAACGATATCGATATGGAGGCCCGTGCTCACGACAGCCCCCACTTCTTCAATGCCAACGACTACAACATGCTGATCCAGATGGTCCTCAGCCATCAGGGCGTGGCGCTGGGCTGGCATCACCTGGTGGGTCATCTGATCGAACAAGGGCTGCTGGTACGACCGCTGGCCGAAGAGGTCGTGCATCGCGAGAGCCTGCACTACCTGACGTTCCGCGAAGACCGGGAAGATGACCATGCCTGCTGTCGCCTGCGCGACTGGCTGATGCAGCAGCTCTGACCGGCGCTGCAGTGCTTCGACGGCTGTGCGCCCTACATCAGCGACTGTTGCAGCCAGAGCATGCCCATGCCGCTCGCCAGGGTCAGCAGGATGCTCTTCGTGCGCCATGCGACCAGTGCAGCCAGCGCAGCCGCGAGCAGTCGGGCATTGCCCGGATCGAGCGCCATCTCGCCGCCGGGATGGGTCACGGCAGGCAACACCAGCGCGGCCAGCACGCTGGCCGGCACATAGGCGAGCGCCTGGCTGAGCAGCGGCGGGATACGCAGGCGACCATACGCCTGGATGAAGGAAACCCGCAGCGCGAAGGTGCCGAGACCGATGGCGACGAACAGCGCCCAGAGCGCCAGTTCCGCATTCATGGCGTCTCCTTGGTCGTGCTGACAGGCTCAGGCGAACGACGGCGCCCGACGAACAGACCGGTGCAGATACCACAGAAAGACGCGAGCAACAGCCCCAGGTTGTACGGAAGCCCGATAGCCAGTACCGCGACGGCACCGCCGACACAGGCGGCAGCAAGGCCGGCACAGTTGCGGATCGCCGGCACCAGCAGCCCCAGGAAAGACAGGGGAATGGCGAACTCCAGCGACCAGCTCGCGGGTATCCCGGCGCCGATGAAGACGCCAGCCATCACCGACAACTGCCAGCTCAGCCACATGCTCAAGGCACTGCCGGCATAGAACCAGTACCCCAGGGCAGGGTCGCCGCCCGACGACAGCCTCATGATGCTCAGCGCATAGGCCTGATCCGACAGCATGTATGCCAACGGCCATTTCCAGCGCCGGGGCAAGTGATGCAGGTAAGGCGCCAGCGAGGCGCTGTACATGACGAAGCGCAGGTTGATCACCAGCGCCGTGAGCAGGATCACCAGTGCGACCGCATCACTGCGCAGCAACTGCAATGCCGCCATCTGCGCCGACCCGGCGAAGAACAGCAGGGTCATGCCAAGCGTGGCGCCCGGAGAGAATCCCTGCTCGACCGCCATCACCCCGGTGACCAGGCCAAAGGGAATGACCCCCGGCACCATTGGCAGCAGGGCTCGAACACCCTCGAAGAATGCCGTCCAGTGTCGCGTCACATCATCCTCCAGCGCATCGGTGAACTGTGGCCTGCCAGCGCATCGTCGGCCGCTACAACTCGATCCCCGCCTGCCACTCCTTCCAGCGCATGGTCATATTGGCGCCGAGCGACAGGAAGGGTTCGGGAGGCAGGCGGCTGGGCTGGGCACTGGCCTGGAAATCGTCGAGCAGGGTGGAACGCTGATTCAGCGCCAGCTCCGCCGCGAGGAGGCCTGACAAGGTTCCCTTCACGGTGCCCAGGCCGTTCTGGCAGGCAGCCGAGAACACTCGCTCTTCCTGCTCGCCGAACGCCGCCACCGAGTTCAGTGACAGGCACAGACGCCCACCCCAGCGATGATCCATCGACACGCCGTCCAGCATCGGGAAACGAGCCGAGAAGGCACGGTCATGCAGCCTGGCAGCCCGACGGATATGGCGCTCGCCGATCTCCATGGACTGGTTCAGGGTGAAGTGGTTGCGTACGGTAATGCGGTGGCCGCTACCGTCATAGCTCGACACCCGGCGTAGCGTCGTGCCCATCGGATCGGCCGGGAGCAGGCTCCAGTCCGGGACGCCGCCCAGACGCTTGACCTCGGCCTCGCTCAGCGGCCTGGTCATCGAGGCGTAGGTGAAGACGTGCAGCAGGCGCTGCGCAAAGTAGCCGAACGACTGGATATGGCCATTCACCGCGAGGATCACGTGACGTGCGCGCACCCTGCCCTTCGGCGTCTGCAGCACGTGACGGTCACCGAGGGTCATCGACACGACCGGGCTGTGCTCATAGATGCACACTCGCCGGCTCAGCTCAGCGGCAGACATGCGGATGTAGGCCGCCGGCTGGATCATCACGGAATGAGGGGTGAACAGGCCACGACGGTAGAAGTCCGTGCCTGTCCAGGCCTTCATCTCCGTCGCATCCATGATCCTGAACGCTTCACCCAGCGAAGCCAGGTGCCGGCTGTAGGTATCGATATGCTGCTCACCTTTCTGCGTCGCCGCCCCCGTGACCTTGCCACAGGGGTCGAACACCTGCTTCGGCATTGCGGCCTCCGCGGCGGTGTGCCGGGCGAACTCGATGGCGTGCCGATTCAGGCGGATCTGCCGGAGGTCGGCATCCTTGGCGCCGGCATAGGTTTCGGAGTTCAGCTCATGGGGCAGATCGATCATGAAGCCACTGTTACGCCCCGCCGGCCCCTCGGCGAGCCGCCCGGCCTCCAGCACCACGACTCGCTGCCCAGGCACCAGCTGGTTCAGGCGACGAGCCGCAGCGAGGCCGGCGAATCCGCCGCCCACCACGGCCCACTCGACATCGATGTCTTCATCGAGCTGCGGGTAGACGGGGGCTGAAGACAGTATCGCGTTCCATGCCGCAGGGCCTGTATCCCTGGGTAGACGCCTTACCTTTATTGTTTTGCTCATAAACGGACCTGCCAGGATGACAGCTGGGTAGAGAGGGCAAGGACCGCCCTCATGAATGTGCAAGAAATTGCAGACGTGGCGTGACGCAGGCCGCCCGCCGAGCGGACTCGCCGATGCCCCAGGCAGGGCATCGGCGCATTTCAGCGCGCCCGCCCTCAGCCCTCGATCGTTTCGTCCCCGAGGCTGATCCAGATCGTCTTCAGCTCGGTGTACTGATCGTGCGCATGGATCGAGTTGTCACGACCGCCGAAGCCCGACTGTTTGTAACCACCGAATGGCGTGGTGATATCCCCTTCGCCGAAGCAGTTGACGGTGACGGTGCCGGCCCGGATGGCCCGCGCGGCCCGCAGGGCCTTGCGCGAACTGGCAGTGAACACGGACGCGGCCAGACCGTATTCGCTGTCGTTGGCAACCGCGATCGCCTCCTCGAAGCTGGACACGGTCACCACCGCCAACACGGGGCCGAAGATCTCCTCGCGAGCCAGCACGTCACTGCTGCGCACACCGTCGAAAATCGTCGGCGGCACGAAGTTGTCGCCCAGCACCTCGCCACCGAGCAGCAACCGATGGCCGGCCTCCTTGCCCTGGCGTAGATAGCTGCACACCTTGGCGAAGTGCCCGCTGTCGATCAGCGCGCCCAACTGATTGCTCGGGTCCAGCGGCTCGCCCGTGCGCCACTCGGCCGCCTTGGCGCAGACCCGGCTCATCAGCTCGTCCTTGATCTTTTCATGCACGATCAGCCGCGAGCCGGCCGAGCAGTTCTCGCCCATGTTCCAGAATGCCGCCGAGACCACCTGGTCCGCGACTGCATCGAGGTCCTCGGCGTCATCCAGAACGATGCAGGGGTTCTTGCCACCGCACTCGAGCACCACCTCTTTCAGGTTCGACTCGGCGGCGTAGTGGAGGAAGCGTCGGCCGGTTTCGGTCGAACCGGTGAACGCCACCATGTCGACATCCGGATGACGCCCCAGCGCCGCGCCGACGACCGAGCCGGAACCGGTGACGACGTTCAGTACCCCGGCTGGCAGGCCGGCCTCCCTGGCCAGCTCGGCGATACGCAGCGCCGTCAGCGAGGTCTGGGTCGCCGGCTTGACCACTACCGAGCAGCCCGCAGCCAGCGCCGGCCCCAGCTTCCAGCCGAGCATCAGCAGCGGGAAGTTCCATGGCAGCACGGCGCCGACCACGCCGATCGGCTCGCGCACGACCATCGCCACCACGTCCGAGCCGACCGGCGCGGTCTGGTCGTAGATCTTGTCGATGAGCTCCGCATGCCACTTCAGCACGTGGATGGTTTCAGGCACATCGATGGTCTCGCAGTCGGCAATGGGCTTGCCGGAATCGAGACACTCCAGCACCGCCAGCGCCCGACGGTCGCGCTCCATCAGCGCGGCGAGACGAAGCAAGGTCTCCTTGCGCTCACGCGGATGCAGGCGACTCCAGCGACCATCCTCGAACGCCTCGCGGGCGCTCTGTACGGCCAGATCGACATCCTCGGCGCCACAGGCCGCGATCTCCGCCAGGACCGCCCCGGTCGCCGGGTTGATGGTCGGCAGCGTCTGCCCGGACAGCGCCGGGCGGAACGCCCCGCCGATGAAGCTCTGCGTCTGGATCTTCAGGCCATCGGCAATGGCACGATACTCATCAAGGGTCAGCAGGTCGCTCATCACTTGCCCTCCTTCTGGATCGCGGCAATGCTCGCCTTCAACGTGCGAATCACCGTTTCCAGCTGCTGTTGCTCGGCCTCGTCCAGGCCCAGCAAGGGCTTGCGGGTCACCCCGGCGAATCGACCCGCCAGGGTCACGCCGTGCTTGACGCTCTGGATGAACTTGCCGCCCTGCTCCAGCACGCTCATCAGCGGCATCATCGCGCCCATGATGCGCCGCCCCTTGTCGAAGTTGCCTTCCACGACACAGGCGTCGTACAGGGCGATATGTTCCTCGGCGAGGAAGTTGGAACCTGCGCAGACCCAGCTCCTGGCGCCCCAGGCGAAGTACTCCAGCGCCTGGTCGTCCATGCCGCAGGAAGTCTGCAGGTCGGGATACTTCTGCATCAGCAGATGCAGGCGGTTGATATCGCCCGAGCTTTCCTTGATGGAACGGATGTTCGGCGAAGCGAGCACCTCGTCCAGGCAGGCCTCACCCATCACCGTGCCCATGCGCGCCGGGTAGTTGTACAGCATGACCGGCAGGTTGGCGGCGCGGTCCACCGCCAGCACGTGCTGCGCGACTTCGTGCTCGGTCGGCAGCGAGTAAGGAGGCGTGGCGACCAGGATCGCATCGGCCTTGTACTCGGCGGCCGCCCTGGCCAGGCGAATCGACTCGTTCGGATCGATCGAGCCGGTGCCGAAGATCACCGGCACACGCCCCGCACAGCGCGCCACCGCGATCTCGAGCAGGCGAACACGCTCGTCGTGAGATTCGACGTAGTACTCGCCCGTCGTGCCACCCACGACAACGCCATGCACCCCGGCCTCGATCAGATAATCAATGGACGCCATATATGCATCGAAGTCGATACTGAAGTCTTCACGAAAGGGCGTAATTACCGGGGTATAGATTCCTTCAAATCGCATAGGCCTCACCTATTAATAATTGTCGTGGTTCGAAACAAAACACAAAGACGAACGACGCAAGATCTAATGACAAGCGACGTCACGCGACAATCAACTTTTATGTTCCACAAACGATAACTTCAGGTAATGGCGCGCCTTGCACCTGAATAGCGGGCGCTGCCATAACGTGACGTTATCGTTTGCTCGCCGGTTTTGTTTCTTGACGCTCAGTGACGACCGACATACCGTTCAGACCGGCGTGTTAACAACCCATCTGGACACAACAAAGATTGAAGAGCGCGTGACTCGGCAATCAAACAAAAGTCCCGGAGATAAAAATGAAACAGTCGATCCGAACGCTATTTAAAGCATCACAGGCAGTCGTCATTTCCACCGCCCTGGCGCTGGGCTGCACTACAGGGGCACTGGCAAGCAACAAGGATTACAGCTTCAAACTTGCACTGGAATCCGGCGACCGTGACTCGGCGTCGGCCAAATCCATGCAACTCTGGGCCGACCAGATAAAGGAAAAGTCCGCCGGGCGCATGAAGGTCGATATTTATTATCAGGGTGAACTTGGTGGCCAACAGGAACTGTTCGACCAACTTGTAAAAGGCAATATCGATATGATGTTGACCTGGCCTCAGACTTCGTATGACGAACGCCTTGGCGTCAACTACATTCCCTACCTCACCCTGGGCTGGGACGATGCGCTGAAAGCCTATGACAAAGACGGCTGGCTGAAGAACATCCTCGACCCGGTCTATGCCGATATTGGCCTGAAGTATTTCGGCCCCTACCCCGAAGGTTTCGGGGGCATCGCGACCAAGGGCCGTTATGCCACCAACTATCAAGATGCCGCCGGCATGAAAGTTCGGTCGCAGCCCGTATTCCCGCTGCCTCAAACCATGAAGGCCATGGGCTTCCAGGCCGTTCCGATCGACTGGGCCGAAGTCTACACATCGATTCAGACCGGGGTCGTCGACGGCGACTCGAGCAACGTCATCTATTGGGACTACGAATACTTCCGCGACCAACTCGATTACTTCGTGCACTCCAAGCACAACTTTTCGTCCTACGCCATGCTGATGAACAACGCGACCTGGGAGGCGCTCGACGCCGAGGATCAGTCGATCATCGCCTCGGCGGCAGAACACGTGATCGACAAGCAGTTCAAGGACGCCAAGGCCGAGGACGACAAGTGGATTGCCAAGGCCCAGGAGGCCGGCATGAAGTACATCGAGCCCTCCACCGCAGACATGCAGGCCTGGGTCAAGCGGGTACGGGCCGAGGTATGGCCGGAAGCGGAAAAATCCCTTGGCAAAGAGATCATGGACAAGATCCGCGCCAACGCCTCCGTCCCCGAATAATTAGCCGGCGATAACGCCAGCCTTGAGGCAACCCATGCGTCTTACGGTTGCCTTTTTCTATTTACAACAGCAGGACATCTTGATGAACAAGTTGCTGACACTGATGGTGTCGATCGACAAATTTCTCATGCTCATCATCAAGCCGGTCGTCGTCGTAATCAGCTTCCTGGTAGCTGTTTTCCTGGCCTATGGCATCTTCGCGCGCGCCGTGATGGGCAAACCGGTGTTCGGTCTCGAGGAACTGGTGCTGCTGGGCGCCATGTGGCTGTACATGCTGGGCGCCGTTCTCGCCTCACGTGACCGCTCGCACCTGACGGCCGACTTCATCGAGGTCATGTTCAAGAACCCGAAGACGATCCAGGCGTTTCGTATCGTTGCCGCGCTGATATCGCTGGTCATGGCGATCTTCTTCGCCTCCTGGAGCTACGACCTGCTCTATTGGGCCGTCATCAAAGGCCAGAGCAGCACCGTGCTGAAAATGCCCTGGTACCTGTCACAGAGCAGCCTGTTCGTCGCCAGCATCCTCTTCATCTTCTATCAACTGCGAGATGTCCTGAACGACATCAACAGCTTTCGTTCCTGCAGCGGCCCTGATCAAGAACAGGCCTGAACATCCAGAACCCGCCACTCGCAGATAAACCTACAAGAGATACAGAGACTTATCATGGGCGCAATACTTGCTATCGTCGTCGTCATCATGCTGATGATGATCGGAGTTCCGGTTGTCTTCTCATTCGCCGCGATGACTCTGGTGCTGGCCATCAGTTACGGGGTCGATATCTCGTCGCTGATGACCACCGGCTTCTGGTCGGTCAATTCCGTCATCCTGCTGGCCCTCCCTCTTTTCGTCATGACCGGCTACCTGATGCAGGCGGGGGGCATGGCCGCTCGCCTGGTGCACTTCGTCGAGGCCATCGTGGGCAAGTCGCGAAGCGGCATGGGCTCGTCGATGGTCGTCGCCTGTGGCGTGTTCGGCGCCATCTCCGGCACGGCCTCTGCAGCAGTCGCGTCCATCGGCACCATCATGATCGGCCCGATGGAGAAGCATGGCTATCCGCGCGAATACACCAGCGCCCTGCTGGGTATCTCCTCGCTGCTGGGCCTGCTCATCCCGCCGAGCATCACCATGATCCTGTTCGCCGTGGTGACACGCCAGTCGGTCGCCGCCTGCTTCCTCGCGACCATCGGCCCGGGCATGCTGCTGATCCTGCTGCTGTGCCTGATCAACTGGATCAAGATGCGTACAGGGCACGACCCGCTGCAACAGCCCGTCGGATTCCGCCAGCGCGCCGAAGAGATCGGCAATTCCATGTGGAAGGCATTTCCAGCGCTGCTGCTGCCGGTGATCATCCTCGGCGGCATCTATGGCGGCGTCTTCACTCCCACCGAGGCGGCCGCCATCGCGGTGGTCTACTCCATCCCCGTCGGCCTGTTCATCTATCGCGAGCTGGATCTCAAGCGCCTCGCCGAGTGCTTCATCGCGGCGGCCACCACCACCGGTGTGATCATGGTCATCCTGGTGTTCTCCTTCGTGGCCAGTCGGATCTTCACCCTCGAACGCGTCCCCCAGCAGCTGACCGACCTGCTGATGGACCTGTTCCAGAACAAGCTGCTCATTCTGCTGGTGGTGAACGTGTTTCTGATCCTGCTCGGCATGATCATGGACGATGTCAGCGTCGTCGCCATCATCAGCCCGCTGCTGCTGCCGGTGATGGTGAACATTGGCGTAGAGCCCATTCAATTCGCAGCCATCGTCGGCACCAGCGTGGTCATCGGCTGCAACAGCCCGCCTATGGCCCCGATCCTGTTCATGACCTGTCGCATAGGCAATGTGGGCATGTCCCAGGTCATGCGCCCGGCCCTCGGCTTCATGGCATTCGCGGCACTGCCGGTCATGCTGGTGACGACTTACTGGCCCCCGCTCTCGCTGTATCTGCCGAGAGCGTTCGGCTACATCGGTTGATTGCGTGACGGCACGAGGGCGGGACTTTCCCGCCCTCGTGCATTCTGCACATCGGGGATAACCAGCGCCGCTGCACCTGGCGACGTCCGACTGCGCCGGGCAGGCGCTTTCTTGGTAGAATTGCCGATTACTTGCCCACCTGCCGGGACCCTCAGCATCGCTGCCGAGGGTACGGGCGCAGGTTTCAACTGCACTGATCGACGATGCATCAAGAATCCAAGCTGAAAGCCGCCACCACACGCCCTGCCCTGTCCCGCCGCTTCTCCGTGGCGCCGATGATGGACTGGACGGACCGTCACTGCCGCTTCTTCCTGCGCCAGCTGTCACGCCATGCCCTGCTCTACACCGAGATGGTCACGACAGGTGCGCTGATCCACGGTGATCGCGAGCGCTTCCTGCGCTACAGCGAGTGCGAACACCCACTGGCCCTGCAATTGGGCGGCAGCAACCCGCAGGACCTGGCGACCTGCGCGAAGATGGCCGAAGAACACGGCTATGACGAGGTGAACCTGAACGTCGGCTGCCCCAGCGACCGGGTGCAGAACAACATGATCGGCGCCTGCCTGATGGGCCACCCGGCGCTGGTGGCGGACTGCGTGAAGGCCATGCAGGATGCCGTGAGCATCCCGGTGACGGTGAAGCACCGCATCGGCATCAATGGTCGCGACAGCTATGCCGAGCTATGCGACTTCGTCGGCCAGGTGCGTGATGCCGGCTGCCGCAGCTTCACCGTGCACGCGCGCATCGCCATCCTCGAAGGCCTGTCGCCCAAGGAGAACCGCGAGATTCCGCCGCTGCGCTACGACATCGCCGCCCAGCTCAAGCAGGACTTCCCCGACCTCGAGATCGTCCTCAATGGCGGCATCAAGACCCTGGAGGAATGCGAGCAGCACCTGCAGACGTTCGATGGCGTGATGCTCGGCCGCGAGGCCTATCACAACCCCTTCCTGCTGGCGCAGGTCGACCAGCGCCTGTTCGGCGCGCCAGGCAATGGCATCACGCGCCTGGACGCCCTGCTCGCCATGCGTCCCTACGTGGAGCAACACCTGCGCGACGGCGGCACCCTGCACCACATCAGCCGTCACGTACTCGGCCTGGCCCAGGGCTTTCCTGGCGCACGCCGCTTCCGCCAGTTGCTGTCGACCGACCTGAACAAGGTCCAGGACCCGCTGGGCCTGCTCGATCAGGCAGCCGAACTGCTGCGCGGACACTGAGCCGGCGTCACCAGGCGATAGCGGCTGCGCCCTGTCGCCCGGACCATGCCGTTGTCTTCCATGCGCCGCAGGACCTGGCGCACGCTGACCAGGGACAGCGGCTCGCCGGCGTCACACAGCTGCTGGTGCAGCTCGCGGGCGGATACGCCCTGCTCCTCATCCGCCACGCACAGCGCCTCCACCACCTTGAGCCGGGGCATGCTGAAGCGCAGCCCGACCGCCTGTAGCCACTCACGACACTGGCGCGTGTCCGGCACAGCTTCGAGTGAACGAGAGGACTGGGTCTGGGTCGACATAATTCGGGTTCCTTGGCTGCTCGTTACAAGTCGGACTCCACCGACTCAGGGGCGTTCTACCACGCCTGTATAGATAAAGACGAACGAGCGAGCAAAAAGCGCATCCCATGCAGGTAAATTTTGTCAGTGACCCGACCGTTGAGCGCCCGGAGCGCCTCGGGTAAGGTCATGCCATCCGCAACGACAAGGCCACGTCATGACCTCCAAGCTGGAACAACTCAAGCAGTTCACCACCGTAGTCGCCGACACCGGCGACCTCGACGCCATCGCTCGCCTGCAACCGGTGGACGCCACCACCAACCCGTCGCTGCTGCTCAAGGCCGCGGCCCTGCCCCGCTATGCCGACCTCCTGCGCCAGGCCGTCGACGCGGGCAAGGGGGACCTGGGCCTGGCGTGCGATCACTTTGCCGTCGCGGTCGGTCAGGAGATTCTCAAGGTCATCCCGGGGCGTATCTCGACCGAGGTCGACGCACGCCTGTCATTCGACACCGAGGCCACCCTGCAGCGTGCTGAACGCCTGATCGGTCTCTATGAAAAAGCGGGGATCGGCCGCGAACGCGTGCTGATCAAGATCGCTTCGACCTGGGAAGGCATTCGCGCGGCCGAACGCCTGGAGAAAGCGGGCGTACAGACCAACCTGACCCTGCTGTTCACTTTCGCCCAGGCCCAGGCCTGCGCCGATGCCGGTGTGTTCCTCATCTCGCCGTTCGTGGGGCGCATCTACGACTGGTACAAGAAGGCTGAAGGCCGCGACTTCGTCGGCAGTGAAGACCCGGGCGTGCAGTCGGTCACCCGCATCTACGACTACTACAAGCACAATGGCTATGACACGGTGGTGATGGGCGCGAGCTTCCGTAACCTCGGCCAGATCGAAGCACTGGCTGGCTGCGACCGCCTGACCATCAGCCCCGAGCTGCTGCAGAAACTGGCCGAGGACGACGGCCAGCTGAGCCGCCAGCTGGCGCCGGGGGCAGCGGGCGAGCCGCGCCAGAGTCTCGATCAGAGCGCCTTCCGCTGGGCGCTGAACGAAGACGCCATGGCCACCGAGAAACTGGCCGAGGGCATTCGTCTGTTCGCCCGCGACCAGGAAAAGCTCGAGGCGCTGCTGACTGCCACGGCCTGAATGAAAAAAGGGGGCGTCAGCCACGCTGACGCCCCCTTTCGAATACGCCCGAGGTCAGTGCCGTTCGAGCGCGCTGACCAGATCGTGAAAGGCCTCGCGATTGGAATCGTTGAGCCCCATCAGGATACGGTGCGCTTCCAGCACCTTGGCCTTGACCACTTCCTCGGACTGATCCTGCGAAGGCAGGTCGTCCAGGCACTCCGGACAAGGGATCGGCCGGTTGACGATATTGAACACCTGATCGAAGCCCATGGACTCCAGCAGGCGGGTGATATCGTCGTGCGTGGTCACCACGGTGGGCAACAGGCCAACCTTCTGCCGGGACAGAATGGACAATTTCGCCAGCAAACCGAGCGTGGTGCTATCGATACTGCGGGTTTCGGTCAGGTCGATGACGATGGCCGAAAAATTCAGTGCGGTAAAAATCTTTTCAATCGTGGCATCCAGCGCTGAACACAATGTCAGCCGGACTTCACCGACGAACTTCAGGACGAAGGTACCGTCCTGCTCGGCGAATTGGATGCGACCGGGGCTCATCCCAGGATTCATGCAAGGTTCCTGCTCAACACCAGCAAGGCGATATCATCCGGCATCTCGCCCAGATTGGCCAGACCGAGAACTTGACGCAAACCACTCAGGGTACCGCCAGCCTGGCTAAGCAGTTGTGGCAGCACCAGTTCCTTGTCTTTCAGGGTATCTCCCGGCAACAGGTCAAGGATGCCATCGGACAACAGGGTCAGGCTGAACGACTCGGGTAGCGCCATGACCAGATCGTTGTATTCGGCCTCTTCGAACAGGCCGACCGGCAGACCGCGCCCTTCCAGATAGCGGGCCTGACCGTTCTCGAACAGCACGGGCAGCGGCAGGTGGCCACCGACGCTGTAGGTCAGCGTACCGCTGTCCTGGTCGATCACCCCGCCGAGCATGGTCACGTGCTTGCCCAGCTTGCAGTTGATCAGCCCACGGTTGATGTGGCCGAGCACGTCCGAGGGCTTGAACTCCGGCAGCCCGCCGCCGCGCCGCCACTCGTAGAGCAGGCGCGTGGTCATGAACTTGAGCAGCACGGTGACGAACGCGGAGGACGCGCCGTGCCCGGAGACGTCCGCCAGATAGAAGGCGATGCGCCGTTCGTCGATACGGAAGTAGTCGACGAAGTCTCCGGAGAGGTACAGCGACGGAATGATCTGGTGCGCGAAGGTCAGGTCATCCACCTGCCAGGGCGTCACCGGCAGCATGTTCATCTGCACCTGGCGCCCGGCGTTCTGGTCTTCCTGCAGCAGGTGCAGGCTGGCCTGCAGCTCGCGGTTGGCCGCTTCGAGCTTGTCGCGGTAGCGCTGGTTTTCCTGGCGCAGGCGATAGCGGTCGAGCGCTCGGTTTACCGAGTGCTCGAGCACGGCCAGGTCTTCCAGGGGCTTGATCAGGTAATCGGCCGCACCCAGGCGCAGGGCCTCGACGGCATCGTTCATCACGCCGGCCCCGGACACCACGATGACCGGCACTTCGATGCCCAGCGCATTGATCCGGCGGATCAGCTCGAGTCCGTCGACCTGCGGCATGCGCAGGTCACAGATCATCAGGTCGGGGTGTTCCTGCTGAAAGACTTCCAGCCCCTGCAAACCGTTATTGGCCTGCAACACCTTGAAGCCGCTGTCTTCGAGATAGGCCGCGAGGCTTGCACGCACGACGTCGTCGTCGTCGATGATCAGCAGAGTGGCACTGGTTTTGTGCATGGGGTATCCAGGCAAACTGCGCCAGGGCAATTTTTGGTCACTGCCCGTAGCGCGGCGCCGCATCGGTGGCGCCAGGGCGATTTCAAGGGGCAGACGGTACTCCCATCTGTCCAGCGATTCAAGCCGGGACCGGTCGTCGTTCGGCGGCTTTACAGGTCAAATCGGCGGGGGTTATAAGAGCCGCGGGAGAGCTCATAAGAAGAGGACAGGGTCCATGAGTCAGAACGATCGAGCGTACAGCGAGAAACGCGACTACATCCGCATGCGATTGGAAGCTCCAGTCATCCTCCATCATGCTGGCCGGGAAATCCCGGCAATGTGCCTGGATCTCTCCAGTACCGGCATGCAAATCGAGGCCGAAGTCACCTTGAGCATGGGCGATAAGGTCAAGGTCCACATCCCCTCCGAACACAACGAGCTGGCGGGCCTCGATGCCCAGGCCGAGGTGGTGCGCATCAGTGACCTCGAGGATGGCCGTCAGTCGCTCGGGCTGGCCATCCTCTCCATGAGCTGAAATCTGCCCTTACGAAAAAGGCGGCCCTGGGCCGCCTTTTTTGCGTCCGCCAAGGTGCTCAGAAGTCGTCCTCGACCTCACCGTCCTTGACCTTGAACTCGCGGCTCTGCAGGTAGGCGTTGCGGATGAAGATGTACTTGTCGCCGCTGACCAGGCGCTCGGCCTGCAGCAGGCTGGCACGGGTATCGATGACTTCCACGCCACGGCTCACGTTGCGGGTCGGCACGTGGTCCATGTACGGATAGGGCGTCAGGAAGCTGTCCGGTACGCGGCCGGTGGCATCACGCACGGTGCTCGGGCCGAGGAACGGGATCACCAGGTAGGGCCCGCTCCCCACGCCCCAGGCGCCGAGGGTCTGGCCGAAGTCTTCGTCGTTCTTCTGCAGCCCCATGTGCTTGGCCACATCGAAGAAGCCCAGCAGACCGAAGGTGGTGTTGAACAGCAGACGCCCGGTATCGACGCCGGCATCGTGGAACTTGCCCTGCAGCAGGTTGTTGGCCAGGTTGCCGACATCGCCGATATTGCCGAAGACATTGTGCACGCCGTCTTCGAGGAACTGCGGCGTCACGGCCTGGTAGCCCTGTGCGACCGGCTTCAGCGCGTAGGTGTCGAGCGTGTCGTTGAAGCTGAACATGGCACGGTTGAAGCCCTCCCAGGGGTCATCCTCCGACGCCGCCTGACTCAGCACAGGCAAGCAGCTCAGGCCAACGAGCGCGACCAGACTGCCGAGGCGCGCGATCCAGCGAGTACCGGTCACATGCATTGAATTCTCTCCTTGAGGAAAATAACGTGGCCACCGCCAGCGGCCCGAAGGCCGCGTAGTATAAAGCCAGGAGCCCGTCTTGGGCAGCATAGCGAACAATTGCCATGACCGATAAGACACTGCTGCATACCGCCCACATCCCCGTACGCTGGGGCGACATGGACAGCTACGGACACGTCAACAACATCATCTACATGCAATACCTGGAGGAGGCCCGCGTCGCCTGGCTCGAACTGGCGGGCGTGCCCATGAGCAACGTGCCCCAGGGCCCGGTCGTGCTGCAGACCCAGCACACCTACCTGAAACCCGTGGTCCACCCGGCGACCGTGATCGTCGAGCTGCGCGCCGGCCAGGCTGGTCGCAGCAGCCTGGTAGTCGAGCATCGCCTGAGCACGCTGGACGATCCCGAGACGCTGTACGGCGAAGGTTACTGCAAGCTGGTGTGGGTCGATCACGCCAGCGGCCGTTCCGTTGCCCTGCCAGAACACGTGCGTGCGCTGTTCACCGTCACCTGACGGTCATCTTTTGGTCATCCAGCACCAGTAGATTGAGCGGGGCCACTGTCACGGACGCTGCCATGCCCTCCTCTCCGACCGCCCTCCTCTTCGAGCTATCCGGCTGCCTGGTCGACTTCGGCGCGCGCACGCTGCCCGTCGCCCTGCAACGGCTCTACCCCGAATGCAGCACAACGACGCCTGTCGACACCCCTCAGCAGGCACTGGAGGCTTCACTGGGGCGCCCCGCGACGCCAGCGCAGCTGCAGGCCCTGCGGGAGACGCTCAGCGAGGTGGCCGGCGAACACGCCGAACTGGCGCCAGGCGCCGAACGCCTGCTCAATGACCTGGCCGACGGTGGCGTGCCTTGCGCCTGGCTCGACAGGCTGCCGAGCGATGCCAGCCTGCGCCTGGCCGAGGCGCTGCCGGACTCGGTGCTGGCAGCCCTGCCGCAGCAGGCCAGAGCCTGGCCGGCCCCCGACAGCTGCTGGCAAGCGCTGACCCAGCTGGGGGTCGAGCGCCTGGACGGCTGCATCCTGGTCAGCGGCAACCCGCTGCTGCTGCAGGCCGGGCTGAACGCCGGTTGCTGGACCATCGGCCTGGCCGCCTGCGGCCCCTTGTGCGGGCATGCCCCGGCCGACTGGCAGGCGCTGGCCGGCAACCAGCAGGAGCGCCTGCGTGCCGAAGCCACGCTGCAGCTCTATCGCCTGGGCGCTCATTCGGTGGTCGATCACCTGGGCGAAATCGCCGCCAGCCTGGACGACATCGGCATGCGCCGCAGCAAGGGCGAAAGACCCTGAGCGGTTGATCCGGGTCAGGCAAAAGCGCCACGCTTGGAGTACCCTTCAGGTACAGGCGGAAAACTTCCAGCATGGCCTGGGGTCAATGCCTATGCCGATTCGACAAGGAGAACTCTATGCCAGCAAGCGACCTGCAGCAGCAACTGGAAGCCCTACAGCAACACCTGGCCCAGGACACGCCGCTCAGTGAGGAAGAACGGGCATCGCTTTACCTGCTGACCCAGGAAATCGAGGTGCAACTGGCGCGCGAGGCTGCGGCTGCACCGGATGCGACGCTGGTCGATGGCGTCAACCTGGCAGTGGAGCGTTTCGAGGCCAGCCACCCCACGCTCGCCGGCACTCTGCGCAACATCATGCAAAGCCTGGCCAACATGGGCATCTGAACAGCCTGCGCCGGATGACACCGGCGCCTCCAGCAGAAAATGCCGCCCGAAGGCGGCATTTTTCATGGCATCACTGACGCGCGAGACGACCGTTCTCGCTAGTGATCGCCGCCGAGCTGCGGTAGGGATTGATGTCCAGTCCCCCACGGCGCACATAGCGCGCATACACGGTCAGCGACTGCGGGTTCAGCAGGCGCTGCAGGTCGAGGAAGATGCGCTCCACGCACTGTTCGTGGAAATCGGCGTGCTGACGGAAGCTCACCAGATAGGCCAGCAGGCTGGCAGGATCCAGCGCCGCGCCCTGGTAGTGCACCACCAGGCTGCCCCAGTCCGGCTGACCGGTGACCGGGCAGTTGGATTTGAGCAGGTGGCTGTGCAGGCACGCCTCCTCCACCCGTCCGGCGTCACAACGCAGCAGCTCCGGCTGCGGGTGATCGTACTGGCTGACGCTGATTTCCAGCTCATCGATGCACTGGCCCGGCAACGTCGCCACGCCCTCCTCCGCCACTTCCGCCAGCGAACGCAGACGCACGGCCACAGGCTTGCCGGCCACCGCAGACAGATCACTGGCCAGGGTCGCCTGCACCTCGTCCCAACTGGCGAACATCGTCTGGTTCAGCGAGTTGAGATAGAGCTTGAACGACTTCGACTCGATGATGTTCGGCGAATCGGCCGGGATGGCGAATTCGGCGATGGCCACCACCGGCTTGCCGGACGGCAGCAGCCAGGAAAGCTCATAGCAGTTCCAGTAATCCACGCCCTGATACGGCAGGTTGGCACCATCCAGGCCCAGCTCGGCCCACTTGGTCGTGCGCGAAATGGGAAACAGCAGTTCGGGGCTGTATTCGGCGATGTACTGGCTGGACTTGCCCAGCGGAGAGTGTTCGGCGGGGTGCTGCATGGTGCGGAATCCGGAATGGCGAGAACCGGGCGAGTTTAATGACTTGAGCAGCGCTTGTCCTGAGCCGTTGCGCAAGGCGCGCCGCTCGCGGGCACGCAGCCACGCCGGTGCGCGGCCGCTGGTGCCCCGTCACGGCTCAGCAGTCGCTGGCCGCCAGGAAGATCGCCGCCAGCGCCTCGACCCCGGCCTGATCGGCCTCACTGAAGCGCCCGAGCGACGGGCTGTCCAGGTCCAGCACCCCGATCAGTCGGGCATCCTTCACCAGCGGCACTACCAGCTCGCTGTTCGAAGCGCTGTCGCAGGCGATATGCCCGGCGAAGGCATGCACGTCTTCGATGCGCTGCGTCTGCCGGCTGGCAGCAGCGGCGCCACAGACGCCACGGCCGAAGGCGATGCGCACGCAGGCAACCTTGCCCTGGAACGGCCCGAGCACCAGTTCGCCGTCCTTGACCAGGTAGAAACCCGCCCAGTTCAGGTCCGCCAGTTCATGGAAGAGGAAGGCGGAGAACTGCGCGGCATTGGCGATGAAATCCCGCTCGCCGCTGAGCAGCGCCTCCAGCTGTGCGCTCAGCAAGCGGTAGCCATCGAGACCGGAGCCGGTTTGCGACAGATCGATCATGCCTGTTGCTCCAGCAGTTGCAGGCCGACCCAGTGACGGGCGAACTGATAGGCGCAACGGCCGTTGCGGTTGCCGCGCCCCAGCGCCCAGCGAATGGCGGCCTTCTCCAGCGCCTCGTCCCAGTTCCAGCGCAGGCCGACCTGGCGCGCCTGTACCTCGACCCAATGACGCACGACGATCAGGAAGTGCTCCTGGCTGAAGGGATAGAACGACAGCCACAGACCGAAGCGGTCGGACAGCGCGATCTTGTCCTCGACGGCCTCGCTGGGGTGCAGCTCGCCATCGACCATCTTCCAGTTCTCGTTGTCGCTCTGCCGCTCGGGCACCAGGTGGCGGCGGTTGGAGGTGGCGTACAGCAATACATTGTCTGGCGCCTGCTCGAGCGAGCCGTCGAGCACGCTCTTGAGCACCCGATAGTCGCCCTCGCCCGCCTCGAACGAGAGGTCGTCACAGAACAGCACGAAACGCTGCGACTGCCCCGCCAGCAATTCCACCACCCGTGGCAGATCGGCCAGGTGGTCGCGCTCGATCTCGATCAGGCGCAGGCCTGCCGCAGCGTGCTCGGCGAGCAGGGCGCGCACCAGCGATGACTTGCCCGTACCCCGCGCCCCCCACAGCAGTGCGTGGTTGGCCGGCAGGCCGCTGACGAACTGACGGGTGTTGCGCGCCAGCTGCTCGCGCTGGACATCCACCCCCAGCAGATCGCTCAGCGACAGGTCCAGGCACACGTCCAGCGGCTGCAGGAAACCACTGCGGCCATCACGCACCCAGCGCGCCGCCACGCAGTGGCTCCAGTCCACGTGCGGACGCAGCGCCGGCAGCAAGGGTTCAAGGCGTTCCAGCACCTGCTCGGCGCGGGCCAGAAAGTCCAGCAATCGGGAATCCACGATCGACTACTCCTTTTGCGCAGAACCGCACGTTGCAGGCTCTGCCGATACAGCGTCGCGATCAGCTATGCTTGGCATGCGCCAAGGATCAGAGACACGCACACATTCATGGATATTTCGCTCACCAATCGCCTGTCATTCAAACAGGCCGGCCTGACCGTGCTGGTGGCGTTTATCCTCGGCACGCTGTTGAGCGTCACCCAGGTGGCGATCGATTATGCCAGCGAAGACGCCTCCATCAACCGAGAGATTCGCGCCCTGCTGGAAATCAGCCACAACCCGGCAGCGCGCATCGCCTACAACATCGACGCGGAACTGGCCCAGGAGCTGGTGCTCGGCCTGTTGCGCTCGCCAGCGGTTACCCGCGCCGAGCTGATCGACAACAGCGGCCTGGTGCTGGCCAGCGTCAGCCGGCCGCGCAGCGAGAGTCGCTACAGGGTATTCAGCGACAGCCTGTTCAGCGCCGAGCGCGAATTCCAGGACCCGCTCTTCGTCTCCCATGCGCCCCATGAGGCGCTGGGCATTCTGCGCCTGGAGGTCGACACCTATGCCTTCGGCAGCCACTTTCTGCGGCGCTCCCTGCTGACCCTGCTGACCGGTTTCGCCCGCAGCCTGCTGCTGTCGCTGATCCTGCTGGTGCTGTTCTACTTCATGCTGACCAAGCCGCTGACCGGCGTGATCCGCGCGCTCAGCGAGCGCAACCCGCAGGACCCGCAGCATCGTCCGGTGCCCTGCCCGGAAGGCCACGAGCGCGATGAGATCGGCATTCTGGTGGAGGTCACCAACCGCCAGCTGTCGAGCATCGCCCAGGAAATCGAGCAGCGGCGCAATGCCGAGGACCGCCTGACCCAGTACCTGAACGAGCTGGAGAACATCGTTTCGGCGCGCACGGCCGAACTCAAGGCCACCAATGCCCGCCTCAGCCAGTCCAACCGCGAACTCGAGGTCGCCCGCACCACGGCGCTGAACATGGCGCAGGCGCGTTCGGCCTTCCTGGCCAACATGAGCCACGAGATTCGCACGCCGCTCAACGGCCTGCTGGGCATGCTCGCCCTGGCACTGGACGGCCCGCTCAGTGCCGAACAACGCCAGCAGCTGGGCATCGCCCATGACTCCGGCAAGGTGCTGGTCGACCTGCTCAACGATATCCTCGACCTGTCCAAGTTCGAGGCCGGGCAACTCGAACTGGAGTCCATCCCGTTCGATATCGGCGCCCTGGCCGAAGAAACCGCCAGCCTGCTGTCGCAGAACGCGGCAGGTGCCGTCGAGCTGACCTGCCTGATCGACCCCGCGCTGCCGGCGCAGGTGCTGGGTGACCCGACCCGGGTGCGCCAGATCGTCAGCAACCTGCTGTCCAATGCCTTGAAGTTCACCCGCTTCGGCCGCGTCGATCTGGCGCTGACGCGCTGCCCCGAGGGGATCTGCATCCGCGTGCGCGATACCGGCATCGGCATCTCCGAGGAAGCCCAGGCGCGCATCTTCCAGCCTTTCGCCCAGGCCGAGGTGGGCATCACCCGCGAGTATGGCGGTACCGGCCTCGGCCTGGCGCTGACCCGACGTCTCTGCGAGGCCATGCATGGCCAGCTGAGCCTCGACTCCAAGGAAGGCTTCGGCAGCGAGTTCCGCGCCGAACTGCCGCTGCCCACGCATGCGCAGGCCAACCCGCAGCCGCTGCTGCAAGGCAACATCGTCGCGCTGACCGCCGCCAGCAGCGGCCTGCAGCAGATGCTCAGCCAGTGGCTGCCCGCCTGGGGCCTGGGCTTCCGCCGCCTGGATACCGATGCCAGCCTGCTCGGTGTCGACGCCGACCTGCTGATCAGCGACTGCCCGGAGTGCCTGCTCGGCATTCGCCCGGCCATCAGCACACCGGTGCTGCTGGTGACGGCCTATGGCAACTTCCTGCCGCACGATCAGGCGCAGCGTCTCATGCCCCTGCTGCAGATCGCCCGCCCGCTGTCCCGCAGCGGCCTGATCCAGGTGCTGCGGCACATTCTGCAGAGCGACGACGGCGACGTGCATGCCGACGCCCAGGCCAAGCCGACGCGCTCGAGTTCGGCCCGCGTGCTGCTGGTCGAGGACAACCCGGTCAACCAGATGGTGGCCAAGGGCATGCTGAGCAAGCTCGGCTACCAGGTACTGATCGCCGGCCACGGCGCCGAGGCCCTGGACGTGCTGGAGCAGGAGTCCGTCGACCTGGTCCTGATGGACTGCAACATGCCGGTGATGGATGGCTACGAGGCCAGCCGGCGCATTCGCAGCAACGGTCGCTGGCCGGAACTGCCGATCGTGGCCCTGACCGCCAATGCGCTGTCCGACGAGCGCGAACGCTGTCGCGCCGCCGGCATGAACGATTACCTGGCCAAGCCCTTCCAGCGCGAGGAGCTGGCCAACATGCTCAACACCTGGCTGCCGGAGAGCGTCAGCCGTTGAGCCTGGCCAGCAGCTGGTCCAGATTGCGCCGCAGCCCCTCCATCTCCAGCAGCTCCTGATCGGCGAACTGGCACAGCAGCTGTGCCTTCAATGGCGGAACCTGCGCGCGCAAGCCCTGCCCCGCCTCGCTCAGTGCCAGATGCACCTCACGTTCGTCGCTGGCCGAACGCCGCCGCAGCACCAGGCCCATGTGCTCCAGGCGCTTGAGCAGCGGCGTGAGGGTCCCCGAATCCAGCTGCAGGCGCTGGCCGAGCGCCTTGAGCGTGGGCTGCACTGGCGCCTCGTCCTGCCATTGCCACAGCACCAGCATCACCAGGTACTGCGGGTAGGTCAGGCCCAGCGCGTCGAGCATCGGCTTGTAGGCACGAATGACCGCACGTGACGCCGCGTACAGCTTGAAACACAGCTGGTTGTCCAGCTGCAGTTGCGCGCTATCGGATGCACTCATTTCAACAGCGCTTCGATCTCGCTGCCCAGCTCTTCCGGCTTGGTGGTCGGGGCGAAACGCTTGACCACCTGGCCATCCTCACCGATCAGGAACTTGGTGAAGTTCCATTTGATGCCCTGGCTGCCGAGCAGGCCCGGCGCACGCTTCTTCAACTGCACGAACAGCGGATGCGCATCGCTGCCATTGACGTCGACCTTCTTGAACAACGGGAAGCTGACACCGAAGTTCAGCTCGCAGAACTCGGAGATCGCCCCTTCGTCACCCGGCTCCTGCTTGCCGAACTGGTTGCAGGGGAAGCCAAGCACCACCAGGCCCTTGTCCTTGTACTGCTGCCAGATGCTTTCCAGGCCCTTGTACTGGGGAGTGAAGCCGCACTTGCTGGCGGTGTTGACCACCAGCACGGCCTTGCCGCCGAAGTCCGCCAGGGTTTTCTGCTCGCCCTTGATGGTGGTGACCGGAATATCGAAAAGCGCATTGCTCATGGGAATCGTCCTGAATGGATGAGAGTGGCGAACAAAATAGCGAGCAATTAAATTGCATGCAATTTAATACCCATAAAAATAAGGCGCATGGATAGCGCCTCATTGCCTGGCCGCAGCGTTACACCAAGGTTGCGCCCAGCGCCTGCACCAGCCTGGCGAGTTGCGGCGCCTCGCCCTGGAGGCGTACGCGCAGCCCGTCGATCTCGCGGCGCATGGGGTAATGCTTGCGCAGGTGGTCGAATGCCGCGCGGCGCGTGGCGGCCTCGCCCACGAGGCTGCGGCGAAAATCGGCGTCGTCGCGCCGTGGGTCGTACACCGCCCGGCACAGACTGGTCAGCAGCCAGCCGGGCTCGGCGCTGGCGTCGATGCACAGCTCACCCAGCCAGGGCGGCGGCAGCAGATCGGCCAGGCTCACCTGCTCGGCCACGCCGAGAACGCGGCAGCAGGCCTGATAGATCTGCGCCGTACCGCGCAGCTTGCCGTCCAGGCTGTAGCCGGCGATATGCGGCGTCGCCAGCTGGCACAGCGCAGCCAGTTCAACATCGGCCTGCGGCTCACCCTCCCACACATCCAGCACGGCCTGAAGATCGCACCGCACCGGCAACAGCTCGCGCAGGGCGGCGTTGTCCACGACCGCGCCGCGACTGGCGTTGATCAACCAGGTGTCAGGCTGCAATGCGGCCAGGCGCCGGGCATCGAACAGGTGACGTGTCGACGCGTCCAGCGGCGTATGCAGGCTGATCACGTCGCACGCCTCGATGATCTGCTGCAGATCGACGAACGCGCCGCCCTCGGCAGCCTGTCGCGGCGGGTCACAGACCAGCACCTGCCAACCCAGCGCCTGCAGCACATCGACCAGGCGCCCGCCGACCTGCCCCACGCCCACCACACCGTAGACCCGCGTGGCCGGGTCGGCCCCCTCGCGCTCGGCCAGGGCGAGGATGCTGCCCAGCACGTAATCGACCACGCCACGGGCATTGCAGCCCGGCGCACTGCTCCAGGCGATGCCCGCCTCGGCGAAGTAGTCGAGGTCCAGATGATCGGTGCCGATGGTGCAGGTGCCGACGAAACGGACCTTGCTGCCTTCGAGCAGGGCGCGGTCGACCTGGGTCACCGAGCGCACCAGCAGCAGGTCGGCACCGCGCACGTCCGCCGCGCCGATCGCACGTCCAGGCAGGCGGCGGATACGGCCGAAACCGGCAAAGAATTCATCGAGCAGGGGAATGTTTTCGTCAGCGACTATCAGCATGGCGGGCTCCACGAGGCAGGCGTCCATTCTAAGCCAGCATCGCCGTCAGCGTCGCCCCGCAGGCCGCTTGACGGTGCGTCACACCGAGCTTTCCTGACCGACACGTCAAGGCGTAGACTACGCGGTTTCCTGCCTTCCCGAAGAACCGAAATGTCCACCGACACCCGCCTTGGCCGCGTGCGCACGGAACTGCGCAGCCTGCTCCTGCTGGCCACCCCCATCATCATCGCCCAACTGGCGCACACCGCCATGGGCTTCGTCGATACGCTGATGGCCGGGCGCGTCAGCCCGCAGGACCTGGCCGCCGTGGCGCTGGGCAACTCGATCTGGGTGCCGGTGTTCCTGCTGATGACCGGCGTGCTCCTGGCGACCACACCCAAGGTCGCACAGCGTTTCGGCGCGGGCGAAGAACCGAGCATCGGCCCGCTGGTACGCCAGGCCCTGTGGCTGGCCCTGGCCGTGGGCGGCAGCGCGGCGACGCTGCTGTGGAATGCCGAGTTCATCCTGCGCCACATGAATGTCGAGCCGGCCCTGGTCACCCCGGCCATGGGCTATCTGCGGGCCGTGGCCTGCGGCTTTCCTGCGGTCGCGCTGTTCCATGTGCTGCGCTGCTTCAGCGACGGCCTGGGCCACACGCGACCGACCATGGTGCTGGGCATCATCGGCCTGATGCTGAACATTCCGGCCAACTACATCTTCATCTACGGCAAGTTCGGTTTGCCGGCCATGGGCGGTGTCGGCTGCGGCTGGGCCACGGCGCTGGTGATGGGCTTCATGCTGATCGGCATGCTGGTCTGGGTGAAATGGGCGCCCTACTACCGCGCCAGCGGGCTGTTCGCTCATTTCGAGTGGCCGCAATGGGCCGTGATCCGCCGCCTGCTGGCCATCGGCGTGCCGATTGGCGTGGCCGTCTTCGCCGAATCCAGCATCTTCGCGGTGATCGCCCTGCTGATCGGCGGCCTCGGCGCGACCGTGGTCGCCGGGCACCAGATTGCCCTGAACTTCAGCTCCATGGTGTTCATGATTCCCTACTCGCTGGCCATGGCCTCCACAGTGCGCGTCGGTCAGGCACTGGGACGCGGGCAGCCGCGCGAGGCGCGCTTCGCGGCCGGTGTGAGCATGGGCGCCGCGCTGGGCTACGCCTGCCTGTCGGCCAGCCTGATGCTGTTGCTGCGCGAGCAGATCGCGCAGATCTATACCCCGGACAAGGCAGTGATCGCGGTGGCGGCGACGCTGATCGTGTACTCCGCGCTGTTCCAGTTCTCCGATGCCATCCAGGTCACTGCTGCCGGCGCCCTGCGTGGTTATCAGGACACCCGCATCACCATGCTGCTGACGCTCTTCGCCTACTGGGGCATCGGCCTGCCGGTGGGCTACGCCCTGGGGCTGTCCGACTGGCTCGGCGAACCCAGCGGCCCCAGCGGCCTGTGGCAGGGCCTGGTGGTCGGCCTGACCTGCGCGGCGGTGATGCTCGCCATTCGCCTGGCGCGCAGCGCACGCAGGCGCATTCGTCACGCGGTCTGAACGAGGGCGATTGGATAGCCGGGGGATCGGCTCTAGACTGAGCCCATGACACGACTCGTCCTGTTCCTCGGCCTCCTGCTGCTGGCCGGCTGCCAACCGGGCAACGACGGGCTGGCGCTGCAGCGCGACTACCTCGAACGCCTGCAGCGCTCGCTCGACGGTGCGGACTTCGCACCCTTCGACACGCGCACGCTCAGCCAGTATCGCCTGCCCGCGCGACGCCAGCGCCTGCTGGAGCTGCCGGAACTGCGCATCGGCCTGCTCGATCTGGTGATCGATGCGCGGCGCTGCCCGCACCTGCAGCAACTCATCAGCCAGCGCAACAGCAGCCTGGGCAAGCAGCTCCTGCCCAGCCAGCGCCTGGGTTACGAGGGCGACCTGCTACGCGCCATCGACGACTGCCTGCCGCACCTGCCGGACAGCGCCAGCCTGAAAGGCACCCTGCAGCGCCTGGCCGCAGAGAAACGCCGGCAACTGCCCGCCGTGTTCTGGAACGCACTCAATGGCAGCCCGGAGTTCGAGCACTACCTGCGTTTCGCCGACCAGGCATTGCCGCTCGGCAGCCAGAAAGACAACGCCGCCCTCGACGCCCTGCAGCGCCTGGCCAGCGTCGGCGCGGCCCTGCCCCGCCAGCTGCCGTCGGGCAGCGACACCCTGGACCCGCTGTTCTTCGCGCTCTACGCCAGCGAGCAAGGCGGCCAGCTGATCACCAGCCTGGCCAGCCTGCGCCACACCCTCGACGCCGGCAGTGAACTGCTGGAGCAGCGCCAGCGCACGCGCCCCCTGTGCCCGCTGGGCCAGGCGACGCCACGCGGGCGCATCCTGCAGAACATCTTCGTCAAATTCTACGCCGGCGGCCTGCAGCCGTACCTGGCGCAGGTCGACCAGCGCGGCCAGCAGTGGCAGGCGGTGCTGCACCAGCTGCAGCGCGTCGAGGGCATTCCAGCGGCCACCCGCGAGCACCTGCAGCGACTGGCTGGCGAACAGGACGGTTTGTGGCAGGCGTTTCGCGCCGCCACGGCGCGCCACGTCAAGGCCTGGCAGAAGGTGCTGAACAGCTGCGGCCTGGCGCCGGGGCAAACGGGATGGAAAGGCGCCGGGCGCGACGCCGAATCCTGGGCTGGCTAGTCCGTCTTCTTGCGGATCCAGTACAGGTAGGTGCCGTCTTCCTCGGCCTGGCCGAGCAGCTCATGGCCCAGGAACACACAGAACTTGGGAATGTCACGACGGGTCGAGGGATCGGTGGCGATCACCTTGAGCAGGCCGCCCGGCGACAGGTCGCGCACCTTGTTGTGCAGCATCATCACCGGCTCGGGGCAGTTCAGGCCACTGGCGTCGAGCAGGTCATCGTGATTGAGGGTCAGGGCTTCGGACATAGGGGGCTCCACAGGCAGGCGCGCATTGTCGCGCAAAGCTGACCTCCAGGTCACCCTGCGCGCACAACCTTGGATGGGCGGCGCATGCTCGCCAACTGCGGCAGAGTGCCTGCGCTCCGGCGTGTCAGGGATGGCCCGCACGCGCGCTCCGGGAGGACTCCGGAACGACGCGGGAGTCCGGGCCGGGCCCCTGCGGCCCGAGCCCGGTTCATCCCCTCACTTGCCGTGGCGGCGCAGATGACAGGTCACTTCCTCACGGTCGTGGTAGAGCTGCTTGCAGCCGATACTGACCTTCATGCCTCGCTCCGCCAGCCCCGACGCGATGCGCTCGAGCAAGCGCCGCACCTCGGCATAGCGCTGCTTCATCGGCAGCTTGAGGTTGACCACCGCCTCGCGGCACAGCCCCTCGCCCAGCCAGGTCTCGATCATCGAGGCGGTGCGCGCCGGCTTCTCGACGATATCGCAGACCATCCAGTGCACCGGATGGCGCGGGCGGAAGGTGAAGCCGTCAGCCCGCTGGTGCACCACGAACCCCGAATACATCAGGCTTTCGGCCATCGGCCCGTTGTCCACGGCAGTGACGCGGATTTCCCGGTTGACCAGCTGCCAGGTCCAGCCACCGGGCGCAGCGCCCAGGTCCACGGCGGTCATGCCCGGCGCCAGGCGCTGGTCCCACTGTTCACGCGGGATGAAGTGATGCCAGGCCTCCTCCAGCTTGAGCGTGGAACGGCTCGGCGCCTCGCGCGGGAACTTGAGGCGCGGAATGCCCATCGGCCACATCGCCAGGTTATCCGCCTCGGCGATGCCGGCGAACACCTCGCGGCCGCTCTTGAAGGTCAGCAGCAGGCGCGGTTTCTTCGCGTCCTCCACCAGCCTGCCGGCCTTGAGCAGCGCCTTGCGCAGCGGGGCCTCGAACTTCTTGCAGAAGGTGGAGACTTCCTTGCCCTCGTTGGTGTCGAGCACCTCCAGCCACAGGCTGCCGCACACCGGGTAGTCGGCCAGTGCCTCCAGCAGCACACTGATGCGCTCGCTCTCCGGCAGCTCGACGAAGCGCCCACGCGCCCACTGCCGCGGGAAGATCAACTGGTTGAAACGCACGCTGCGCATCAGGCGCTCGCAATCGGCCGCATCGTTGCAGACGAACTCGGCGCACGCGCTGCCAGGCTTGGCCTTGGAGTAGCCGGGCACGTCCAGACGAGCCGCGAGGTCGCTGATCTCGGCGCAGACCTCGCCCTCGAAACCGGGGCGGCAATGCAGAAACAGGGTATTCATCAAAGCGTCTCCTTGAGCCGCGCATGATACCTGAGGCGGGAACCTGAGGCCTGCAAACCTGTCCAGCTACTGTGTAGCCATCATCGTTTGAAGCGGCTACGACTGCTCGCAAACCACGCACATTCAAGGATACGGCTCGCAAGACTCGTCAGGCGGGACTAGCTTGAGAGTCTGCCGCCATCAGACATAGCCCGAACCGTGCGGGCCCAAGGAGACGTGCAATGCCCTCCCTCGATAGCCTGAACTGCCGCCGCGAACTGAAGATCGGCGACACCACCTACCACTATTTCAGCCTGCCCGAGGCGGCCCGCCGCCTTGGCGACATCCAGCGCCTGCCCAAGTCGCTCAAGGTGCTGCTGGAAAACCTGCTGCGCAACGAAGACGGCCAGACCGTGAGCGCCGAAGACCTGCAGGCCATGGTCGACTGGCTCGACCAGCGCGCCTCGGACCGCGAGATACAGTACCGCCCGGCACGGGTCCTGATGCAGGATTTCACCGGCGTCCCGGCGGTGGTCGACCTGGCCGCCATGCGCGACGCCATGGCCAGGGCCGGCGGCGATCCGCAGCGCATCAACCCGCTGTCGCCGGTGGACCTGGTCATCGACCACTCGGTGATGGTCGACCGCTACGCCTCCTCCAGCGCCTTTCACGACAACGTCGAGCTGGAAATGCAGCGCAACGGCGAACGCTATGCCTTTCTGCGCTGGGGCCAGCACGCCTTCGCCAACTTCAGCGTGGTACCGCCAGGCACCGGCATCTGCCACCAGGTCAACCTCGAATACCTGGCACGCACGGTGTGGACGAAGAGCGAGGACGGCGCCACCCTCGCCTACCCCGACACCCTGGTCGGCACCGACTCGCACACCACCATGATCAACGGCCTCGGCGTGCTCGGCTGGGGGGTTGGCGGCATCGAGGCGGAAGCAGCCATGCTCGGCCAGCCGGTGTCGATGCTGATCCCCGAGGTCATCGGCTTCAAGCTCAGCGGCAAGCTCAAGGAAGGCATCACCGCCACCGACCTGGTGCTCACCGTGACGCAGATGCTGCGCAAGAAAGGCGTGGTGGGCAAATTCGTCGAGTTCTACGGCGACGGCCTGGCCGAGCTGCCACTGGCCGATCGCGCCACCATCGCCAACATGGCACCGGAATACGGCGCCACCTGCGGCTTCTTCCCGGTGGATGACATCACCCTCGGCTACCTGCGCCTGTCCGGCCGCCCGGAAGCGAGCGTGCAACTGGTCGAGGCCTACAGCAAGGCCCAGGGCCTGTGGCGTGAAGCCGGGGCAGAACCGCTGTTCAGCGACAGCCTGAGCCTGGACATGGGCAGCGTCGAAGCCAGCCTGGCCGGGCCCAAGCGTCCGCAGGACCGCGTCGCGCTGGGCCAGGTCAGCCAGGCCTTCGACGACTTCGTCGGCCTGCAGCTGAAACCGGCGGCCAGGGAAGAAGGCCGCATGCTCAACGAAGGCGGCGGCGGTACGGCCGTCGGCGGCGACCAGCAGAGCGGCGGGATCGACTACCAGGACGACGGTCATACCCACCGCCTGCAGGATGGCGCCGTGGTGATCGCCGCCATCACCTCCTGCACCAATACCTCCAACCCCAGCGTGATGATGGCGGCTGGCCTGCTGGCCAAGAAGGCCGTGGAGCGAGGCCTGCAGCGCCAGCCCTGGGTCAAGAGCTCCCTCGCCCCTGGCTCCAAGGTGGTCACCGAATACTTCGCGGCCGCCGGCCTGACCCCCTACCTGGAAAAACTCGGCTTCGACCTGGTGGGCTACGGCTGCACCACCTGCATCGGCAACTCCGGCCCGCTGCGCGAGCCCATCGAGAAAGCCATCGCCAAGGCCGACCTGACCGTGGCCTCGGTGCTCTCCGGCAACCGCAACTTCGAGGGCCGCGTGCATCCGCTGGTGAAGACCAACTGGCTGGCCTCGCCACCCCTGGTGGTCGCCTATGCCCTGGCCGGCAGCGTGCGCATCGACCTCACCCGGGACGCGCTCGGCACCGGCAAGGACGGCCAGCCGGTCTACCTCAAGGACATCTGGCCGAGCCAGGCAGAAATCGCCGACGCCATCGCCAAGGTCGATACCGCGATGTTCCGCAAGGAGTATGCCGAGGTCTTCGCCGGCGACGCGAAGTGGCAGGCAATCAGCGTGCCCGAGGCCGATACCTACGCCTGGCAGACGGACTCCACCTACATCCAGCACCCGCCGTTCTTCGAGAACATCGCCGGCGATCCCCCGCGCATCACTGACATCCGCGATGCGCGAATCCTCGCCCTGCTGGGCGACTCGGTGACCACCGACCACATCTCGCCGGCCGGCAACATCAAGGCCGACAGCCCGGCCGGACGCTACCTGCGCGACAATGGCGTGGCCCAGGCCGACTTCAACTCCTATGGCTCGCGCCGTGGCAACCATGAGGTGATGATGCGTGGCACCTTCGCCAACATCCGCATCCGCAACGAAATGCTCGGCGGCGAGGAAGGCGGCAACACCCTGCACATCCCCAGCGGTGACAAGCTGGCGATCTACGACGCCGCCATGCGCTACCAGAGCGAAGGCACGCCGCTGCTGATCGTCGCCGGCAAGGAGTACGGCACCGGCTCCAGCCGCGACTGGGCAGCCAAGGGCACCAACCTGCTGGGCGTCAAGGCCGTGATCGCCGAGAGCTTCGAGCGCATCCACCGCTCCAACCTGGTGGGCATGGGCGTGCTGCCGTTGCAGTTCAAGCCCGGCACCGATCGCAACACCCTCGGGCTGACGGGCCAGGAGACGCTGGCCATCGAAGGGCTCGAAGGCGTGGAACTGCGCCCGCAGATGCCCCTGACCCTGATCGTCAACCGCGAGGACGGCCAGCAGGAACGGGTCGAAGTGCTGTGCCGCATCGATACGCTCAATGAGGTCGAGTACTTCAAGGCCGGTGGCATCCTGCACTACGTGCTGCGCCAGATGATCGCCAACTGACGCAAATGCCCTGCTGCTTCCTGCGGCAGGGCGCCTATTCTTCGTTGGGCCAGGGACGGCCGCCATCGCGACAGAAATGTGACGCCATTCAAAAAGCGTTACACTCGCAAAAAACGGATTCAGCCCTCAACTTCGCCACTTGCCGGCCGATGACAGGGCATTACAACGACGGATACCTGCCATGCGTAACAACCAACCGGTCACCCAGCGCGAACGCACCTTCCCTGCGCAGCAGCGTCTGATCTCCACTACCGATCTCAAGGGCCAGATCACCTACTGCAACGACGCCTTCGTCGAGATCAGTGGCTTCACCCGCGAAGAACTGCAACGTGCGCCGCACAACATCGTGCGCCACCCGGACGTTCCGCCGGCCGTGTTCGATCACATGTGGACGACCCTCAAGAGTGGCCGCCCGTGGATGGGTATCGTCAAGAACCGCTGCAAGAGCGGTGACTTCTACTGGGTCAACGCCTACGTCACGCCGATCACCGAGAACAACCAGGTGGTCGGCTACGAGTCCGTCCGCGTCAAGCCCAGCGCCGAGCAGGTACGCCGTGCAGAGGCACTCTACGCACGGGTCAACGCCGGCAAGTCGGCCGTTCCGGCGAGCAATCAGTGGGTGCCCATCGTCCAGGCGTGGATGCCGTTCATCCTGGTCAGCCAGATCGGTTTTCTCATCGGCCACTGGATGGGCAGCAACTGGGGCTTCATCCTCGCCGCCCTGCTCTCCGTACCGCTGGGCCTGGCCGGCATCGCCTGGCAGACCCGCGGCATCAAGCGCCTGCTGCGCATCGCCGAGCAGACCACCTCCGACCCGCTGATCGCGCAGATGTACACCGACAGCCGTGGCGCCGAAGCACGCCTGGAGATGGCCATGCTCAGCCAGGGTGCGCGCCTGAAGACCTGCCTCACCCGGCTGCAGGACACCGCCGAGCACCTGACCCAGCAGGCGCGCGAAGCCGACAAGCTGGCCCACAACAGCTCGGCCGGCCTCGAGCGTCAGCGCAGCGAAACCGAACTGGTCGCCACCGCCGTCAACGAGATGGCCGCCACCACCCTGGAAGTGGCCAGCAATGTCGCCCGCACCGCCATCGCCACCCAGGAGGCCAATCGCCTGACCAGCGAGGGCCGCGGCATCGCCGAGGAAACCCGCGAAGCGATCCAGCGCCTGTCGCAGTCGGTGGGGGACACCGGCGAGACCGTCACCCGCCTGGCCCAGGACAGCAATGAAATCGGCGGCGTGGTCGATGTGATCAAGGGCATCGCCGACCAGACCAACCTGCTGGCCCTCAACGCGGCCATCGAAGCGGCCCGCGCCGGCGAGATGGGGCGTGGTTTCGCCGTGGTGGCGGATGAAGTCCGGTCGCTGGCGCAACGCACCGCCGAATCCACCGAGCAGATCCACACGCTGATCGCCAAACTGCAGCGCACCGCCGAAGAAGCGGTGATGACCATGGAAATCGGCCGCAAGCAGGCCGACGAAGGCGTCGAACGCGTGCTGAAGGCCGACCAGGCGCTGTCCGGCATCAGCGATTCGGTCGCCAACATCGCCGACATGGCCAACCAGATCGCTGCCGCCGCGGAAGAACAGAGCGCCGTGGCCGACGAGATCAATCGCAACATCACCACCATCGCCCAGCTGGCCGACCAGACGGCTGGCGAGGCGCAGAACACGGCCAAGCTCAGCCAGGCCCTGACCGGCACCGCCCAGGGCCAGTACGCGCTGGTCGAGCGCTTCAACCGCTGACCCCGACCCGGCGCAGTGGCTCAGCCGCTGCGCCGGGTTGCGCACCTGCGCTGTTCCAGGCGCACAGTACGTCCAGCAACGCCCAACCCGAGACCTTCCCCATGAGCTTTGTAACGAAGCGACGAATTCTCTTCGGCGACTGCGACCCGGCCGGCATCGTCTACACGCCACGCATCAGCTACTTCGTCATCGAAGCGGTGCACGACTTCCTGGCTCACGCCCTTGGCGGGCCGGCCATACGCGAAATCTTCGCGATGGGCATTCTGCCTCCCGCCCGCGCACTCTCGATCGAGTTCCTGGCGCCCATGGCCTGGGACGAGGTCATCGACATCGAGGTGCGCAGCGGCGATCTCACCACCAGCTCGTTCTCCTTCTTCGTCGAGGCTCGCAATGCCGCGCACGACGTCACCTTCCGCGCCACCCTCACGCAGGTAGCCGTGTCCCCCGAGAGCAAGCGCCCCATCCCGCTGCCCCAGGCGCTGCGTGACGCCCTGAGCGCGACCTGACGCCCCACGGCGACCCGACACGCGCCTGCATGCGGCGTTTCTGCAGTACCCAGACGCCGGGCAGCCGTGCAATCATCCGGCACAACGCAGTGCACGCGAAGGGAATGATGGGGCATGAAACGGATAGCCGTTTTCGGCAAGCCAGGTGGCGGCAAGTCCACACTGGGCAGGAAACTGGCACAGGCCAAGGGCCTCGAGCTGTTCCCCCTGGACCTGATGGTCTACCGAGCCGACGGAACCAGGGTGTCGAACGAGGAATACGACGCGGCGCACCGCGCCATTCTGGACCGGGACGGCTGGATCATCGAAGGTCTGGGCACGCTGGAGTCCTTCTGGCAACGGCTGGAATCCGCAGACACGCTCATCTACGTCGACCTGCCGTACTGGCAGCACTACTGGTTCACCTGCAAGCGACTGCTGCAGAGCGCATGGGTGAGACCGGAAGGCTGGCCGAAGGGCAGCTCCGTGCTGAAAGGCACCCTGGCGAGCTGGAGATACCTGCGCCTGTCACCACGTTTCTGGACCAGCGCCTTGCTCGCCAGGATCGAGGCAAGCGCCGCCGGCAAGGCGCTCTACCACTTGCAGTCGACCGCAGATATCGACGCCTTCGTCAACGCGCATACGGTGCGCCGCTGAACACGCGCCAGTCGATCAACGGCAAATTCAATCCCTCGGTAGCCATCACCATGCCCTTTCCAGCCCATGAATACGACGCACTGATCAGCCTCAAGGGCGTAGGCCCGACCGTCGTTCGGCGACTCGAACAGATAGGTTTCAACTCACTCGGCGATCTGGCCGAAGCCTGCGTCGGCGATATCGTCAGCGCCGTATCGGCCCAGCTTGGCTCGACCTGCTGGAAGAACAGCCCGCAGGCACGCGCAGCCATCCAGGCGGCCATCGACCTGGCCAGATCCCGTCAGTGAATCCACCCTGCACACAGAGCCAAGGAGCCCGGCATGCCTGCCCACGAGAAGATCGACTACGTCGAATACCCCACCCGCAACCTGCCGGCCAGCAAAGCCTTCTTCCAGGCCGCATTCGGCTGGCATTTCACGGATTACGGCCCGGATTACACGGCATTCGCGGGCGAAGGCCTGGACGGCGGATTCTTCAGCGCCGAGATGTCGGCGCGTAGTGAAAACGGCAGCGCGCTGATCGTGTTCTACAGCGCGCGACTGGAGGAAACGCTGCACAAGATCGAGGCCGCTGGCGGGAAGATCGTCAAACCGATCTTCGCCTTCCCGGGAGGCAGGCGCTTCCACTTCGTCGAGCCCGGCGGCAACGAGTTCGCCGTGTGGTCGGAGCCGGACAGCCAGTAGCCGACACCCTCTGCAGCAGTGCCCGCCCTCGCCCAGGTCCCGTACGCGGTGCCAGGGGTGCGGGAATACCGGCGGAGAAACGCTGTAATAGTTGACCGCCGGCATTCGTTTGACCACTGCCCTGGGTGCACATTAACGTCCCTGCCCTTCACCTCTCGGGCGAGCGTCGCTGCGCCCGGGTCGTGGATGCGGATCATGCTGATCGATGCCCGCCGAGGCCTTGGCCTTCACCTGCCTGCAAGCGGGCCAGCTGAACACCCCGCTCGAACAGGCGGCGCGGAACGGCGAGGGCCAGTTGATTGCACTGCACGATGTCGTCGCCCTGGTGCGAACGCTGCTGGGCCTGTCCGCTGCCAGCCAGGCGCGTGAGCGGTTGCGCGCAGCCATTGCCGATGAGCCCCTCGACTACCTGAACGAGATATCCCGATGCCCGATCTTTCCGTCCATCTGACTACGCCACGTCTGCTGCTGCGCCCACTGGAAGCTGCGGATGCCCCGGCACTGTTCGCAATCTTTTCCGATCCCCAGGTCATGCAGTACTGGAACACCCCGGCCTGGGCCTGCGAGGCCGTGGCACAGGACTTCATCCGCGCGGAATGCCAGGCCATGCACGACGGCCAGCGCCTGACCCTGGCCATCGTCAACAGGGACAGCGGCGAGCTGATCGGCAAATGCCTGCTGTTCAGCTACGAACCCGAGTCGCGGCGCGCGGAGATCGGCTTCGGCATTGCCTCGAGCGCCTGGGGCCGGGGTTACATCCAGGAGGCGGCCCGTGAGCTGCTGCGCCACGGGTTCGAAACCCTGGGGCTCAACCGCGTCGAAGCGGAGATCGACCCGAGCAACGCCGCCTCCGGGCGGGCGCTGGAACGCCTGGGTTTCAGCAAGGAAGGTCTGCTCCGCCAACGCTGGATCATCGACGGGCAGGTATCGGATTCGGCACTCTACGGGCTGCTCAGCGAAGATTGGTATAGCCTTCAGGACAGGCAACAGCAGCGGTGAGAGCATGCAGAGAATCGAGCACATCCGCCAGATGGCGCGCTACAACAGCCGGATGAACGAACGCCTGTACGCTGCGGCTGCCAGTTTGCCCGACGAGGCATTGAGCGCCGAGCGTGGCGCGTTCTTCGGCTCGATCCTGGGCACCCTGAATCACCTGGTGGTGGCCGACCTGATCTGGCTCGGGCGCTATGCCGCACACCCGGCGAACCATCGGGCGCTGCAGGCGCTCGCCGGGCTGCAACGCCCCACGCGCCTGGATCAGCCAATGGCCGCGAACATCCGCGAGCTGACCGCCCTGCGCGTGCAGCTGGACGCCTGCATCGAGGCGCTGGCTGCGGAGATCAATGAAGAGCAGCTGGACCAGCCCCTGGCCTATCGCAACACCAGGGGGATCGAGGCGAGAAAGAACTTCTTCGCCCTGCTGATGCACCTGTTCAACCACCAGACCCACCATCGTGGCCAGGCGACGACCCTGCTCTCGCAGGCCGGGGTGGATGTCGGGGTGACCGATCTGCTGGCCAGCATCGCCGACGAGCCCGCACCATGATCCGCGTGCTCAAGTATGCGCTGATCGCCCTGGGAGCCCTGCTCGCCTGCATCCTGCTGGCCATCGCCATCGTCCTGCTGGTGAACGTCGCCGGCATGGATGCGGACGCCACCTACGAGCTTCGCGGCCGCTACAAGCCGAGCGCCGATGGCAAGACCTACCTGGTGGTCGAGCATGACAACGGCGGTGGCTGCGGCACGCTCTCGCTGGACGGCAAACCCTGGCCGGTGCCACTCGACGAGGCCGGCGAAACGACACCGGGGGTACACACGATCGAATGCGGTGGCGAGATCGAATTCGAGATCCAGTCCGGCAGCATCTACTACTTCGGCTACTGGGGCCCCTAGCTCACAGACCCGCCAGTTGCAGCCAGTGCGCGTAGAAGCCCTCGGCCACCTGGTTCAGCGCCCTGACCTTCTCCGGCAGCTGCTCGCGCATCTCGGCGAGGGACTGCTGGCTGGGCTGGCGCTCATCGAGCAAGTGCGCCCAGTCATCGAGCCAGCACTCGATCAGTGGCTCGGTCATCTCCGGGTGGCCCTGCAGCGCCAGCACCTTGTCGCCCCAGGCGAAGGCCTGGTTGTCGCACCAGCGGCTGCTGAACAGCGCCTGCGCGCCCTCCGGCAGGGCGAAGGTGTCGCCGTGCCACTGGAAGATGCTGAACGGCTCGGGCAGGTGCACCAGCCAGGGGCTGTCCGTCACCTGTGCATGGCGCTGCATGTCCTGCCAGCCCGCTTCGGTGTAGGGCATCCGCCGAATGCTGGCGCCGAGTGCCTTGGCCAGCAGCTGGCCGCCAAGGCAATGACCGATGATCGGCACTTCGCGGGCGATCAGGCGCTGCAGGGCGGCCACCTCGTCGGCGATCCACGGCAAGGGGTCATTGACGCTCATCGGGCCGCCCATCACGGCCACCGCCCTGGGTCGCTCCAGGTCATAGCCACGCAGCTCGCCCAGGTCGACGCGCAACACGTCGAAGCTGCAACCACGCGCCAGCAGCACCTGCGCCAGATGCGCGGGCGGGCAATAATCGATATGGGTCAGGATCAGAACATCGGCCATGAGTACCTCCGCCACGCAGTCTGCGTGATGGCGCTGGCCAAGTCGAGGCTGCCGGTCTGTCCCGACTCGCCTTCAGCAGCAGGTAAGCCGCGCCCTCCGCCCCTCTTCCCCGGCAGGAAAGAGGAGCAGAACACGCCAGACCGCAGGAAAGGCGTGCTAACGGACCGCCGACGCTTTCACCTCCTGGGTTACGCCCCAGCCGTCCAGGGTGCCGCCCAGCGGGACGACAATGGACTCCAGGTCATGCTCGAACGCGCCAATACCGGCATGGGTGGCGTACATCACTTTGCTGATTTGCAGGTGCCAGGCGCCGTCCTCACGGGCGGATACCTGAGCGTTGAGCGACTCGCCGCGAAAATTTCTGGCCGCCATTCTGGCCCGCTCCTCATCGGGAAAAATGGCGTAGAACTCGATCGGGTGGAACTGGGCGAAGTCGAACCCCCCTTCTTTCATCCGACGCAGCACCGAGGTGCTGGAGTCTTCGTGGAAGGCTGTGCTCATAAACGACCTCCTCTCAGGCTATGGATGGATTGACCGCTTTCCCATTGCTACCGCCCGGCTGGACGGTGTCGCGGCCCCTGCTGGCGCCGCCCCGAGAATCGAGCGAATGCTCGACGTGTCTACTTCAAGCGCATCGACGACTGCCCGGCAGAGCACCGGACTGAAAGCCGTCCCTGCAAGGGTAGTCGCTGAACGCCAGGTGCGCGCTGGATGGAAAGTCTTTGTAACGAAGCCGGCGACCAGCGGCAATTGGCCAGCCAGGCGCCCGCGCCCCTCTCACAGCCCCCGTTCGCGCAGAAAGGCCGCCACCCGCCCGATGGCGTAATCCGCCGCATGCAGCACGCCGACATGCGCCTGAAACACGTGCCACAGCCCCGGGTAGCGCTCCAGACGCATGTCGACGCCCGCCGCCGTGGCGCGCTCGGCCAGGCGCAGGCTGTCGTTCAGCAGCAGTTCGTCCTCGCCGACCTGGACCAGCGTCGGCGGCAGGCAGCGCAGGTCGGCGAACAGCGGCGACATGCCCGGGTCGTCACGCGGCACACCGGCCGGACAGTAGAGTTCGGCGGCCTGCTCGACCCAGCTGGGGTGGATCAGCGGATCGCCGGCTGCCGGCTGGTGCATCCGCTCGCCGGTGAAATCGGTGGCTGGCGAGAAGCACACCAGCGCCGCAGGCGCCGGCAGGCCCAGCTCGATGATGCGCAGGCAGCCGACCAGGCTGAGGTTGCCGCCGGCAGAATCACCGCCGATGGCGATCTGCTCCGCGCGATACCCCGACTCCAGCAGGCCCCGGTAAGCCGCCACCACATCGTCGCGCGCCGCCGGATAGGGATGCTCCGGCGCCAGCCGATAATCCAGCGCGCAGACGTCCAGGCCAGCGCGCTTGGCCAGGCTGGCGCAGATGCCCCGATGCGTATCCGGCCCGCCGATCATGAAGGCGCCGCCGTGCAGGTAGAGCAGCACGCCGCCGCGGGCGCCAGGCGCGCGGTGCCATTCGCAGGGGCGACTGCCCAGGGTCGAGGCGCTGCGACGCACACCGCGCGGCGTCAGGGTGACAGTGGTGAGGGCGCGCAGCACGCGGCGCTGCCCGGAAACCGGCATCGGTGGCCGCACCAGCCCGCGAAAGAACAGACGCAGGAAACCGCGCAACAGGCCGCGCAGCAGCATCTGCTCGGCGGCGGGGGCTTGGAATTCAGCGGACGCAGTCATAGTCGGCAAGCTCCGGAGTACGGGTCATGAGGCGATAGGTGAAGGTGAAACCCGGCCAGTTGTTGGTGTTCTTGCCGGTAGCGGTCTTGTACCAGCTGTCGCAGCCCTGTTCCCATATCGTTCGTTGAGTCGCCTGTTGCAGTCTGGCGTTGTACCGGCGCTGCACCGGCGGCCGCAGATCGAGATAGCGCAGGCCCTGCTCACGCAGCGCACGCAGGCAACCGAGCACATAGGCGTACTGGCTCTCCAGCATGTAGAGAATCGAGTTGTGGCCGAGGTTGGTATTCGGCCCGTACAGCAGGAACAGGTTGGGAAATCCGCTGACGCTGATGCCCTTGTACGCCTCCGCGCCGTCCTTCCAGGCCTGGTTCAGGTCCTGGCCATCGAGCCCACGGATGCGCATCGGCGCCAGGAAGTCGGTCGCGGTGAAGCCCGTGCCGTAGATCAGCACGTCGCAGGGATGCTCGCGACCGTCGGCGGTCAGCAGAGAACGTTCACGCACTTCGTGAATCGGCGAATCGACGATCTCGACGTTGGCCTGCGCCAGCGCCGGGAAGTAATCGTTACTGATCAGGATGCGCTTGCAGCCCATGGGGTAGTCCGGCTGCAGTTGCGCCCGCTTGCCGGCGTCGGGCATCTGCCGTTGCAGGTGGCGGGTGAAACTGTGGCGGAACACACGCATCAGCCAGGGAAAACAGATGAAGGCCAGTGCACGCCCCTCGTGGTGCAAGTACTGCAGCAGGCGGTCGGCACGCTGCCACAGCGGCAGACGGCGTTTGAGGGCGATCTCCCAGGGGCGATAGGCACGATCCGCCTTGGCCAGCACGTAGGCAGCCGAGCGCTGGAACAGGCTCAGGCTGGCGACCCTGGGCTGGATCTGCGGGACGAACTGGATGGCCGAGGCGCCGGTGCCGATCACGGCCACATGCTTGCCGCTCAGATCGAGGTCATGGCGCCAGCGCGCCGAGTGGAAGGCCTCGCCACGGAAATTCTGCAGACCCGGCAGCTGCGGATAGGCAGGCCGGTTGAGCTGGCCGCAGGCACTGACCAGCGCCTGCGTCTCGATCACCTCGCCGCCAGCCAGTTCGACGCGCCAGATGCCGCGTGCCGCATCGAAGTCGGCGCCAAGCACCTCGCTGTTCAGGCGGATATGCGCATGCAGCCCGTGCTTCTCCACGCACTGGCGGATATAGGCATGGATCTCCGCCTGCGGGGCGAACCTGCGCGACCAGTCGTGCTTGGCCTCGAAGGAGAACGAGTACAGGTGCGAGGGCACGTCGCAGGCTGCCCCCGGGTAGCTGTTGTCGCGCCAGGTGCCGCCGACGTCGCCGGCTTTCTCCAGCAGCAGGAAGTCCTCCTGACCGGCCTGGCGCAGCTGCATGGCCAGGCCCAGCCCGGCAAAGCCGCTGCCGATGATCAACACGCGCCAGGGCGCGTCAGTACGGGGGTTGTTGTGCATTGTGGTCTCCCCAACCCGTATGGGCACCTCTAAGAACTACCTGCGTTGTCATCGCTGCGTTAAAAACAGGCTCAAGGTGCTGATTTTCAGCTGTGAACTGCACTTTTTCGCCTGTTTTCGCCTTGCGCTGACTGCCTCGCTCACATTTCTAGAGGCACCATTTATGGCGATCAGGGGATGCTACTTGCCTCGCCACGTCCGGGTTATGGCATAGTCGGCCAGGATATTGTGATTTTCGGACAACTCATGCCACCACCCTGGCCTGCCCGGCGCAGCATCATCAGCGTCCAGTTGCTCACCCAGCTGGGGCTCGACCTCGGCCTGAGCCTGGACAGGTGCCTGCACGGGACCGGGCTCACTCCCGTGCACCTCACCGGCCTGAACGGCGAGGTCGAAGCCGCATGCGAGCTGCAACTGATCGCCAACCTGGTCGAGGCGCTGCCCCGGGTCGGCGATCTGGGCCTGCAGGCCGGCCGGCGCTACCACCTGACCACCTATGGCGCCTGGGGCTACGCCATTCTCAGCAGTGCCAACGTGCGCCAGGCGGCGGAGCTGGGGCTGCGCTATCACGGCCTGACCTACGCTTTCACCCGCATCAGCCTGAACGTCGAGGGCGCCGTCGCCAGCCTGTGCTTCGATGACCAGGCAGTGCAACCGGCGCTGCAGGACTTCATCGTGCAGCGTGACATGCTCGCGGCGCTGGTGGTGGTACGCGAACTGCTCTGCAGCAGGTTGCCCTTGCTCGCCCTGGAACTGCGCCAGGCGGCGCCAGCCGACGTCTCGCCGTTCATCGCCGCCTTCGGCCAGGCGCCACGCTTCGGCGCCGCGCACAACCGCCTGGGGTTCTCCGCCGACCTGCTGGACAACCCGCTGCCACGCGCCAACCCGCAGCTGGTCCAGGCCTGCGAACTGCAGTGCCAGGCACTGCTGGCCCGCCATCAGCTGCATCAGGGGCTGGCCGGGCGCGTACGCCAGCTGTTGCTGCAATCGCCAGGACAGCTGGCCGACATGGAACAGCTGGCCAGCCAGTTGCACCTGAGCAGCCGCACCCTGCGCCGCCGTCTGCTCGATGAAGGCACCCACTTCCGTGGCCTGCAGGACGAGGTGCGCCAGGCGCTGGCCGAGGAGCTGCTGGCCGCTGGCGGACTGAGCCTGGAGGAAATAGCCGAGCGCCTGGGTTACGGCGAGCTGTCCAACTTCATCCACGCCTTCAAGCGCTGGAAAGGCACGACACCCGGGCGCTATCAACGCGCGACCACCGCGTTCGGCCAGCCGCAGGCAGTTTGAAAGTCATCTTCGCGCTGACAAGCCCTCGATGCCGAGCTAGGGTGCGAGCCATGAACATCATCACCCTGCTCCTGCCCTACCAACCGCCCTGGGACTGGCAACAGTTCCACAGCCACTTCGCCCTGCGCGCGATTCCCGGCCTGGAGTCGCTGAGCGCCGCCAGCTACAGCCGTGGCTTCATGATCGACGGCGTACCCGGTTGGCTGCAGGTCATGCCGCTGGCCGGCCAGAACGCCCTGGAACTGCGCTGCCGGGTCACCTCGCCGGCCCATCTCGATCACGTCGAGCAGCGCGTTCGCCGCATGTTCGATCTCGACAGCGAGCCCGAGACGATAGTCCGTCACCTCAGCCGCGACGCGCTGCTCGCACCGCTGCTGCAGCGCAACCCCGGCCTGCGCCTGCCCGTGGCCTTCGACCCGTTCGAGCAGGCCGTGCGCGCCATCGTCGGCCAGCAGGTGGCGGTCAAGGCAGCGGTCACCATCGTCGGCCGTCTGGTGCAACGTGCCGGTGCGCCGATCGAGACGCCGCAGGCAGTGGGCATCAGCCATCTGTTCCCTACCCCGCAGGCGATCGCGGAGGCGGACCTGACGGGTATCGGCATGCCGGGCAAGCGCGTGCAGTGCCTGCAGCACTTCGCGGCCTGTATCGCCGACGGCCGCCTGCAACTGAGCCTGCAGGACGGCAGCGCAGCGCTGATCGAACAGCTGTGCGCCCTGCCCGGCATCGGCCCGTGGACGGCGCACTACATCGCCCTGCGTGCGTTCGGCGAGGCCGATGCGTTTCCCGCCAGCGACCTGGGCCTGCTCAAGGCCCCGGTATGGGGCGCCGAAGGCATCGACGCACGACGCCTGCAACTGCGCGCCGAGGCCTGGCGGCCATGGCGCGCCTACGCCGCAGCGCATCTCTGGCACAACTATTCAGGAGGCTGAAGCATGCACTATCGCTACCACGACAGCCCGCTCGGGCCGCTGTTCATCGCCGCCGACGACAGCGGTCTGCAATTGCTGCTGATGGAGCTGGACAGCAGGCCCTGGCGCATCGAGGACGACTGGCAGCCTGCCGGCCGTGAGCTGGACGCCGTGTGCAGTCAGCTCGACCAGTACTTCGCCGGCCAGCGCCGCCATTTCGAGCTGCGCCTGGCGCCACGCGGCACGGCGTTTCAGCAGCAGGTCTGGCAGGCGCTGCAGGCCATCCCCTACGGCCGTACCTGCAGCTACTCGGAGCTGGCCAGAGTCATCGAGCGCCCCCAGGCGGTGCGGGCGGTCGGCACCGCCAACGGCGCCAACCCGATCTCGATCATCGTGCCCTGCCATCGGGTGATCGGGCGCGACGGCAGCCTCACCGGATATGCCGGCGGCCTGTCACGCAAACAGTGGCTGCTGGAACTGGAAGGCGTGCTGCAGCCGACCCAGGCGCAGCTGGCGCTGTGAACGCGGCGCACGCCTGCGGCGCCAGCCGCACGGCCGGGTCAGATCCTGACGTTACCGCGCGGCCCCATCAGCGCCCAGATGATCAGGCCGACCACCGGCAACAGCACGATCAGCAGAATCCACAGGATCTTGATGCCGGTCTCGGCACCGCTCTTGACCACGTTGATGATGGCCCAGATATCCAGGGCCAGGATGACCAGGCCGATCAGCCCATTGAAGGTGGAACCCATGACGACACTCCTGTGTGAGGGGTTGCCTGCATAGGATAGTCAGCGGCCGGCGCGGGTTCCCTGCGGGTTGACCGCGCGCTTCACTCGCCCAGGCGCGGGAAGCGGCTGGCGATATCCTCACCGCTGCGTTCCGGCGCCTCTTCCTGCTGGCTCAAACGCAGCGCCAGCACGTGTGGTTCCTCGCCCAGGTCGAACCAGTGGCGGGTGTCGCCCGGCAGGGTCAGCAGATCGCCACGCTCGCCCTGCAGCACGTAGACGTAGCCATCCAGATGCACGTTGAGCTGGGCGAACCCGCCGATGAACAGCCAGGCGCTGGCCTTCGCCTGCACCTGCTCGTCGAGGTGACGCGCACGCAGTTCGAGCTTCTGCGGATGATTGCGCTGCAGGTTGAACAGCTCCTGGCACACATAGCCCTGCTCCCCCATCAGCGCCTGCAGCCACAGCCCGTAGGCCGCGTCGAACTCGCTGTCCTCGCAACCGGGGCGCAACGCCTGCGGCAGCTCCAGGCGACGGTAGTCGATACCGACGGCCGCCAGGGTGCTGGCGATATCGTCGGCATGGTTGAGAACCTTGTTCGGCAGTTCCGGAGAGGTGTTCAGGTGGACGCTGAGGCTGCTCATGACGGGGCACTCGATTCAGGGCCGCTCGGGCGGCAGGCGGGTGGCAATGATGAAGGCTGCGAGCAAGGCTACCAGACTGGCGATGGCGAAGGTCCAGGCCGGTCCCAGGCTGTTCCAGCTGTACCCCGCATACAGCGCGCCGAGGGCACCGCCGATACCGGCCAGGCTGGCGTAGAGCGCCTGGCCCTGGCCCTGCTGGCGATCGGCGAAACTGCGCTGCACGAAGTGGATGCAGGCGGCATGGAAGGCGCCGAAGGTGGCGGCGTGCATGCACTGCGCCAGCAGCAGCACGGGCAGATACTCTGGCAGATTGCCCAGCAGCAGCCAGCGCAGGGCGGTGATCAGGAAGCTGGCCAGCAGCACCGCACGCAGCGAATAGCGCTGCAGCAGGCGCGCCATGACCAGGAACAGGAGAATCTCCGCCACCACCCCCAGCGCCCAGAACAGGCCGATGGCGCCACGGCTGTAACCGACGCCTTCCAGGTGCAGGGTGAGGAAGGTGTAGTACGGGCCGTTGCTCAACTGCATCAGCGCGACGCAGAGGTAGAACGCGAGCATGCCGGGGCGCCGTAGCTGGCGCAGGAAACCACCCTGCTCCGGGGTGCTCGGGCGCTGCAGTGGCTGGGCGTTGGGCACCCAGAAACTGCCGGCGACGATGCCGGCCATGATCACCACCAGCGCCGCCGGGTAGGCATCCAGGCTCAGCCACTCGAACAACAGGCCAAGGCCGACCACGGCGACGATGAAACCGATGCTGCCCCACAGGCGGATCTGGCTGTAGCGCGCGGCCTGCTCACGCAGGTGCGCCAGGGTGATGACCTCGAACTGCGGCAGCACCGCGTGCCAGAAGAACGCATGCGTGGCCATGATCAGCGCCAGCCAGGCGTAGCTCTTGTCGAGGAAGATGCCGGCGAAGCAGGCCAGGGTGCACAACGCCCCGAAGCGCACGATGAGCAGACGCTGACCGGTGTGATCACCCAGCCAGCCCCACAGATTGGGGGCCACGCAGCGCATCAGCATGGGAATGGCGATCAGCTCGCCGATTCGCGCCGCAGAGAAGCCCAAGTGGTCGAAGTACAACGCCAGAAATGGCGCCGTCCCCCCGAGCAAGGCGAAGTAGAAGAAGTAGAAGCCCGACAGCCGCCAGTACGGCAGAGACGCCGTCATGAGCGGCGGGGTTCAAGCGGCACGCAGAGGCAGCGGCACAGCCGCCCGCGACCTGCCGCTCGTGGCGTGTCGCTCAAAGCTGACCCAGCACCGGCGTGGTAACACGCACCTCGGCATTCTGCGCACGGTGACGCAGCAGGTGGTCCATCAGCACGATGGCCATCATCGCTTCGGCGATCGGCGTGGCGCGGATGCCCACGCAGGGGTCGTGGCGACCCTTGGTGATCACGTCCACCGGATTGCCGTCGACATCGATGGAACGCCCCGGCGTGGTGATGCTGGAGGTCGGCTTGAGGGCCAGGTGGGCAACGATCGGCTGGCCGCTGGAGATGCCACCCAAGATGCCGCCGGCATGGTTGGAGAGGAAACCCTGCGGGGTCAGCTCATCGCGATGCTCGGTGCCGCGCTGGGCCACGCAGGCGAAACCGGCGCCGATTTCCACGCCCTTGACCGCGTTGATGCTCATCAGCGCGTGGGCCAGTTCGGCGTCGAGGCGGTCGAAGATCGGTTCACCGAGCCCCGGCATCACGCCTTCGGCGACCACGGTGATCTTCGCCCCGACCGAATCCTGGTCACGGCGCAGCTGATCCATGTACGCCTCGAGCTCCGCCACCTTGTCCGGGTCCGGGCTGAAGAAGGCGTTCTGTTCGACGCTGTCCCAGCTCTTGAACGGAATCTCGATGGGACCGAGCTGGCTCATGTAGCCACGGATGACGATGCCCTGGCTGGCCAGGAACTTCTTGGCGATGGCGCCGGCGGCCACGCGCATGGCGGTCTCGCGCGCCGAGCTGCGGCCACCGCCGCGGTAGTCGCGGATACCGTACTTGTGGTGGTAGGTGTAATCCGCGTGAGCCGGGCGGAACAGGTCCTTGATCGCCGAGTAGTCCTTGGACTTCTGGTCGGTATTGCGGATCAGCAGGCCGATGGAGCAACCGGTGGTCTTGCCTTCGAACACCCCGGAGAGGATTTCCACCTCGTCGGCTTCCTGCCGTTGCGTCGTGTGGCGGCTGGTGCCTGGCTTGCGGCGGTCGAGATCACGCTGCAGGTCTTCCAGGCTGATCTCGACACCGGGCGGGCAACCGTCGACGATGGCGACCAGCGCCGGGCCATGGCTTTCGCCAGCGGTGGTGACGGTGAACAGCTTGCCGTAGGTATTGCCGGACATGGGAAGACGCTCCGCGAGATTCAGCTCCGACCTGCCGCTGCGCAGGCCCGATTCACAAGGTGGGCGAGTATACCTGCCAGCCCCTTGCAGTTCACCCCGAACCTTGCGCGGTCACAGGCGTCCAATGCCAGTCTGCCACTACCCCAACCTCACCATGCTGCGAGCCCTGCTCTTGTCCCTCACCCTGATCGCCGGCCTGGCCCAGGCCGCCACCACTCGCCAACAACCCGTCAGCCTGGCTACCGACCAGGGCACCCTGCATGGCAGCCTGCTGCTGCCGCAGAGCGACAAGCCGCTGCCGGTCGCGTTGCTGATCGCCGGCTCCGGCCCCACCGACCGCAACGGCAACAACCCGGAAGGCGGCCACAACGACGCGCTGAAGAAACTGGCCCAGGTACTGGCCCGCAACGGCATCGCCAGCCTGCGCTACGACAAGCGCGGCGTCGCCGCCAGCCGCAGCGCCACCCCGGATGAGCGCGACCTCAGTGTCGAGCGCTACGTCGCCGATGCCAGCGGCTGGACCAGGCAGCTCAAGGACGACCCGCGCTTCGACCGCGTGATCCTCATCGGCCATAGCGAGGGGGCACTGATCGCCAGCCTCGCCGCCGCCGACAGCCCGGTCGATGCCCTGGTATCCATCGCCGGGCCGGCCTACCCCATCGGCCAGGTGCTGGACATGCAGCTGGCCATGCGCCTGCCGCCCGCTCTCCTCGCCGAGAGCCGGCACATCCTCGCCAACCTGATCCGCGGCACGCTGCAACCCGAGGTGCCCGAAGCCCTGCAGGTGGTGTACCGCCCCAGCGTGCAGCCCTACCTGATCAGCCTGCTGCGCCAGGATCCGGCGGAGAACTTCGCCGCACTGCGTATCCCGGCGCTGATCGTCCAGGGCAGCCACGACGCCCAGGTCAGCCCGGACAACGCCGAGCTGCTCAAGCAGGCCAAGCCAGACGCCGAGCTGGCCATGATCGCCGGCATGAACCACGTCATGCGCATCACCCCGGCAGCCTGGCAGGAACAGCTAGCGTCCTATGACGATCCGCAGCTACCCTTGGCCCGTGCACTGGGCGAGCGGATCGTCGCCTTCATTCGCTCCAGCGCAGAGAAAAACGGTCGATAACCTGCAAAATGACCCGATCAAGCGCACAGGACGTCCATGAGCGAGAACCCAGCCCCGGCGGCGCAAGCCCCCGAAGACGCAGCCGCAGGCAGCGAAACGCCCGCTGCGCTACATCCCTGGTCTGAGCTGCCGGCGGAACAGTTCAGCCTGCTGCGCCTGGCGCCGCTGCCCGTCGACCGCGAGACCGGCCCCAGGCCGCTGCGGTTCGTCCAGCTGGGCCGGGTCGAGCGCAACGCCAAGGACCTCAGCCTGCTGCGCCTGACCGTGCAGGTGCCCGGACAGCGCCTGCATCGCCAGCAGAACCTGCTGGAAGTCTGGGCCGACCACCAGCGCAAGGAAATTCGCTTCGGCCCGGACAAGGGCCTGAGCGTGGAGCCGGCCAATCGGGGCCTCGGGCGCTTCCTCATGGCCCAGGGCATCGCCTGGGCGCGCAAGCACTTCGCTCACTATCAGGTCGAGGGCGGCGCCCTGCCGACCAAGGACAACTTCAACGAAGCTGCCCGTGAACGGCGCGACCACGCTCTGAAGGCGCAGGGCTTCACCATCGAATACAGCGATCCGCTGCAGCTCAAGCCCTTCTACAGTGCGCCGCGGGTCAGCTCGCTGCACGGCGACTGGCAGGCCGAGAAGGTGCAGATCATCGAATTGCTGGACGCCGCCGCCATGTTGCAGCAGGCCGACCAGAACCTGCAGGAGCAGAGCGTCAAGCTGCGCAAGCTGGAAGACCGGGTCGATCGCCTCAAGCGCGAGGACACCGGCCTGCGCTTCACCATCACCTGCCTCATCGCCTTCAGCCTGTTTCAGGCCGGCTTGCTGATCTGGATCGCCACGCGCTGAGCACGCCGGCGGCGCACCGCGTGGAGGGAGGCGCTTGAGCGGCGAGCTTCCCGGATCGCGGCTGAAGCCGCTCCCACACTTGCATCGTCGTGTCGCTCACAGGGTGGATCACGCTGTTTCAAGCCAACGTTGCGGTGGATGTATGAAGCGACACCCACCCTACGCGCTGATCACCCCGCCGCTTTTGTAGGAGCGGCTTCAGCCGCGATCAGCGGTGCACGCCATGCCGATATGCATGGCGAACAAGCACGCCCATCACGCCCCGATACGCGAACGGAACAGCGCCTGATGGTCGCGGCACTGCTTGGCGGCGAGCAGGAACACACCGTGCCCACCGTTCTGGAAGTCCAGCCAGGTGAAATCCACTTCGGGGTACAGCGCCTCGACATGCACCTGACTGTTGCCCACCTCGACGATCAGCAGGCCGCGCTCGCTGAGGTGGTCGGCAGCCTCGGCCAGCATGCGCCGCACCAGGTCCAGGCCATCGTCGCCGCAGGCCAGGCCCATGGCCGGCTCGTGCTGGTACTCGGCAGGCATGTCGGCGAAGTCTTCCGCGTCGACGTATGGCGGGTTGGAGACGATCAGGTCAAAGCGCTGGCCCGGCAGACCGGCGAAGCCGTCGCCCTGCACGCAGTACACACGCTCCTCCAGCCCGTGACGCTCGATGTTCTGGTTGGCAACCTCCAGCGCGTCGAAGGACAGGTCGGCCAGCACCACTTCGGCCTCGGGGAATTCGTAGGCGCAGGCGATGCCGATGCAGCCCGAGCCGGTGCACAGATCCAGCACGCGCGCCGGTTCGCTCGGCAGCCAGGGGGCGAAGTGGCGATCGATCAGCTCGGCGATAGGCGAGCGCGGCACCAGCACACGCTCGTCGACCACGAACGGCAGACCGCAGAACCACGCCTCCCCCAGCAGATAGGCAGTCGGCACGCGCTCCTCGATGCGCCGCTTGAGCAGCGCCTGCAGGTGCGCGTGTTCCTCGTCCTCGAGGCGACAGTCCAGGTAGGCATCGGAGATTTCCCAGGGCAGGTGCAGCGCCCCGAGCACCAGCTGGCGCGCTTCATCCCAGGCGTTGTCGGTGCCATGGCCGAAGAACAGCTGCTCGGCCTGAAAACGACTGACGGCCCAGCGGATGTAGTCGCGCAGGGTACGTAAACGGGTGGTGAGAGCAGTCACGGGCGGCCTCCGGATGAAAAGTGCGGAAGTTTAGCCCAGAGCAGGCAGCAGGCGCATGGGCCTGTGGCGAACGAATCCCGGCGCGGCTAGTGCTTGTCGCGCCAGGAATCGCCATCGTCACTGGGACGACGCAACTCGCGCAGCACGGCAATGGCCACGGCGATGGAGAACAACAGCCAGAAATGCGGGGAAAACTGCGACAAAAGTGACATGGCAACTCCTTTTGCGTACGACCCTGAGTCCTTCAAGGCAGTTCCGATTCTGCTCCGGCAATCTGTACTGAGCAAGCTTTGGCGCAGATAGAGGTTCACAGACCGCGCTGGCAAGCGGACAATGGCACATTATCACCATCAGCCAGGAGCCCGAGATGTCCCATCCGCAAACCATGTTCCAGCTCACCGGTCGTGGCCACGCACCGGCCAGCCTGAACAATGCGACCTTGCTGATCATCGATGCCCAGGAGGAGTACCGCAGCGGCGTCCTCGCCCTGCCCGGCCTGAACCCTGCGCTGGCGGAAATCGCCAACCTGCTGGCTGCCGCGCGCAGCGCTGGTGCCGACATCGTGCACGTCAAGCACCTCGGCATCCCCGGCGGCCTGCTCGACCCCAGCGGCCCACGCGGTCGCCACCTGCCGGAAGCCGCTCCGCTGGCCGGCGAGATCGTGGTCGAGAAGCGCCTGCCCAACGCCTTCGCCGGCACCGAACTGCACGACCGCCTGCAGGCGCTCGGCCATCTCGACCTGATCGTGTGCGGTTTCATGACCCACTCCAGCGTCAGCACCACCGTGCGTGCCGCCAAGGACTACGGGTATCGCTGCACACTGGTCGACGCCGCCTGCGCGACTCGCGACCTGCCCGCGGCAGACGGCAGCGTGATCTCCGCAGCCGAGGTCCATCGCATCGAGATGATCGCCCTGGGCGACAACTTCGCCACCCTCGTGCCGCACAGCAAATCGCTGATTTGACCCACGTCGCAACCTTGCCAGAGCGGCGGAACTCCAGAGAAAGCGACCGGTCACACCGCCGATAACCCGGAGGAAATCGGAATGAAGCTGTCCGACGATTTCGATGCACGCCGCCTGCGCCCGCGCCAGCCGAGAAGCTGGAGCCTGCGTATCGGGGCTGGCCTGGGCGCGTTGCTGGCGGCGTTCGGCATTCTTCTGGGGATGGCGGGCGTCGCCTCGCTGGCTGGACGGGCACCGGTACTGGGCACGCTCAACGACTCGACCGGTGAAGCCATTGTCCTGCTGCTGCTCGGCCTGTTCCTGCTCTGGGCCGGCATCGCCTTCTGGCGGCGCTGCCGCAGACGCCTGCGCCGCCCCAGCGACCTGAGCCTGTCACCGAACCTGATGAAGAAGCGCGACTGAGCGCGATACCGCATCACCAACGGGCGGGATGATCGCCAGCCGAGTCCGTCTTTCTGCGCGTAACCGCCTGGCATTTGGGTAAGATAGCCGCCTGTTTCGCGGAGCCATCGATGCAAGACGACGACTTTTCCCTGTTCCAGGCCGAGCTGCGTGGCGTCAAGCCGCTCAAGCACGACCGCGCCGATACCGGCAAACCCAAACCCGATCGCAAGCAGCTCACGGCCCTGCGCCAGGCAGCGACCATCAGCCAGGGCGAAACCAAGGTGGACGGCCTTTCCGATCAGTTCGTCATCGACGTCGGCGCCGAAGACCCGCTGTACTGGGCCGGCAATGGCGTGCAGGACGGCCAGATGCGCAAGCTCAAGCTGGGCCAGATCGCCTTCGAGGGCAGCCTCGACCTGCACGGCATGAGCGTCGAGAAAGCCCGCGATACCCTGTGGGAGTTTCTTGCCGAGGCCACCAGGCTGGAAGTCCGCTGCGTGCGCGTCACCCACGGCAAGGCGGTGCGCATGGACGGGCGCAAGCCGATGATCAAGAGCCACGTCAACACCTGGCTGCGCCAGCACCCCAAGGTGCTCGGCTTCACGTCCTGCCAGGCCAAGCACGGCGGTACCGGCGCGGTGTACGTGATGCTCAAGCGCACGATGATGGATGGCCGCGACGAGTGAACGGGCATTGACCGCCCGCGAGGCGCAGACGAGGCCCTCGCAGTGCACGAGCAGCAAATGAGCATTCGACCGGGCTGGCCTGCCAGCCTGTCTTAAACGACGCAGGGAGTCGGCGGAGGTGCCCTCCAGGCGCCTGACGCACTTGTCAGGCCCCGTTTCGCGCCCTACCCTGCGCCATTCGATACCCAACAGGAATCTCCATGTCCCTGGAACAACACTACACCGCCATCCTCGGCCAACTGGGCGAAGACGTCTCTCGCGAAGGCCTGCTGGATACCCCCAAGCGCGCCGCCAAGGCCATGCAGTACCTCTGCCGCGGCTATGAGCAGACCCTCGAAGAGGTCACCAACGGTGCGCTGTTCAGCTCCGATAACAGCGAGATGGTGCTGGTGAAGAACATCGAGCTGTATTCGCTGTGCGAGCATCACCTGCTGCCGTTCATCGGCAAGGCCCATGTCGCCTACATCCCCAATGGCAAGGTGCTGGGCCTGTCCAAGGTCGCCCGCATCGTCGACATGTTCGCCCGCCGCCTGCAGATCCAGGAAAACCTCAGCCGGCAGATCGCCGAGGCCATCGAGCAGGTCACCGGCGCCCTGGGTGTCGCCGTGGTGATCGAAGCGCAGCACATGTGCATGATGATGCGCGGCGTGGAGAAGCAGAACTCCTCCATGGTCACCTCGGTGATGCTCGGCGAGTTCCGCGAGAACCCGGCCACCCGTGGCGAGTTCCTCAATCTGGTTCGCTAAGCGGCGGACAACCACGGCCGTTCACCCGCGTGAACGGCCGTGCGCATTTCAGGAGTAGAGACAATGTTGCTAAAAGCCCTTCGCATCGGCCTGGGCCAGCTGGTCGTGTTCGGTGACTGGATCAGCCGTCCGCGCAAGCTGGCGCGCAGCCCCGAGGCTCAGGCCCAGGTCGAACAGGCCACTGCCGACCTGGCGCTGTACCAGTTCCATGCCTGCCCGTTCTGCGTCAAGGTACGCCGCAACCTGCATCGCCTGAACCTGCCGGTGGAACTGCGCGACGCCAAGAACGATGCCCAGCATCGCCAGACCCTCGAACAACAGGGCGGACGCATCAAGGTGCCGTGCCTGCGCATCGAGGAAAACGGCCAGAGCACCTGGCTGTACGAGTCCAAGGCGATCATCGCCTACCTCGACCAGCGCTTCGCCGGCTGACGCCAAGCTTTTCGTAGGAGCCGGCTTGCCGGCGATGCTTCTCCGATCAGCTCGCCGGCAAGCCGGCTCCTACAGGTTCAGCGTTCGACACCTGCACTTCGTCCAGTCCAGACCGTAGGGTGGATCACGCTTCACCGATCCACCTCCACGCAAGGCCATCCGCAACCGCTCCATCGCCCTGGTGGATGAAAAGAGCGTCATCCACCCTACCCGTAGGGTGGATCACGCTTCACCGATCCACCGCCACGCAAGGCCATCCACAACCGATCCATCGCCCTGGTGGATGAAAAGAGCATCATCCAGCCACCCGTAGGGTGGATCACGCTTCACCGATCCACCGCCACGCAGGGCCATCCGCAACCGCTCCATCGCCCTGGTGGACGAAAAAAGCGTCATCCACCCTACCGTAGGGTGGATCACGCTTCACCGATCCACCGCCACGCAGGGCCATCCACAACCGATCCATCGCCCTGGTGGATGGAAAAAGCGCCATCCACCCTACGGTGTCAATCCAGTTCGATCTGGTGCTTGTCACGCAGGAAATTGCGGAACTGCGCTTCGTCCAGCACCTGAATCCCCAGCTCGCTGGCCTTGGCCAGCTTCGATCCGGCGCCAGGCCCGGCCACCACGCAATGGGTCTTGGCCGACACGGAGCCCGCCACTTTGGCGCCAAGCCCTTCGAGCTTGTCCTTGGCCACATCGCGATTGACCGTCAATGCGCCGGTGAGCACCCAGGTCTGCCCGGCCAGGGGCAGCCCCTCGACGACCTTCTTCTCGCTTTCCCAGTGCATGCCGAAGTCACGTAGCTGCTGTTCGATGGCACGGGCGCGCTGAGCGTTGCCTTCGCCGTCGAAGAATTCACGCACGGCCTTGGCCTGCCGCTCCGGCAGCGTCTGGCGCATGTCCAGCCAGTCACCGCCGAGCACCGCTTCCAGGCTGCCGAAACGCTCGGCCAGCTTCTGCGTCGCACCCGGACCGACACTGGGAATATTGAGCTTGTCGAGCATGCCGCCGAGGGTGGCGACGGCACTGAACTCGGCGCTCAGCTCGCCCTCCTCCTGCAACTGCAGGCCACAGGCACCGAGCAGCGCGTCGATGACCTGCTGGTTGTGCGCGTCCTCGAAAAAGCTGTGGATCTCATGCGCCACTTCCAGACCGATGTCCGGCAGGTAGGTGAGCACTTCCGGCAGCGCCTGGCGCACCCGCGCCAGCGATGCCAGCGAGCGCGCCAGCACCTTGGCGGTTTCCTCGCCCACATCGGGAATGCCGAGGGCATAGATGAAACGTGCCAGCGTCGGTCGCTTGCTGGCCTCGATGGCCGCCAGCAGCTTGTTGCTGGACACCTCGGCAAAGCCTTCCAGGCCGATGATCTGCTCGAAGGTCAGCTGGTACAGGTCGGCCGGCGAGGCGATCAGCTTTTCGTCGACCAGTTGCTCGATGGTCTTGTCGCCGAGGCCGTCGATATCCATGGCGCGGCGCGAGACGAAGTGGATGATCGCCTGCTTGAGCTGCGCCTGGCAGCTCAGGCGACCGACGCAGCGGTACACCGAACCTTCGCTGACGCTTTCCTTGCCCTTGCTGCGCTTGATCAGCTGGGTACGCTCCACCGCCGAGCCGCACACCGGACACTGCTCGGGGATATGCACCGGTCGCGCATCATCGGGGCGGCGCTCGGGCACCACCGCCATCACCTGCGGGATCACGTCACCGGCACGGCGGATGATCACCGTATCGCCGATCATCACCCCCAGGCGCGCCACCTCGTCCATGTTGTGCAGGGTGGCATTGGCTACCATCACACCCGCCACCTTGACCGGCTTGAGCCGCGCCACCGGCGTCACCGCGCCGGTGCGGCCGACCTGGAACTCGACGTCGAGCAGCTCGGTCAGCTCCTCCTGCGCGGGGAACTTGTGAGCGATGGCCCAGTGCGGCGTACGTGCACGGAAGCCCAGCTGCTGCTGATCCTCGATATTGTTGACCTTGAACACCACGCCATCGATGTCATAGGCCAGGCTCATGCGCCGTTCGCCGATATCGCGGTAGTAAGCGAGGCAATCCTGCACGCCCCTGGCCAGCTTCAGCTCGCGGCTGATGGGAATGCCCCACGCCTTGAGTTGCTGCAGCATGGCCACCTGGGTACCCGCCAGCTCACCGCTGACCTGCCCGACGCCGTAGCAGCAGAACTCCAGCGGACGGCTGGCGGTGATCTTCGGGTCGAGCTGACGCAGGCTGCCAGCGGCCGCGTTGCGCGGATTGGCGAAGGTCTTGCCGCCAGTCTCGGCCTGGCGCGCATTGAGTTCCTCGAAACCGGCCTTGGGCATGAACACCTCGCCGCGCACCTCCAGCACCTGCGGCCAGCCCTCGCCCTGCAGCTTGAGCGGCACGTTGCGGATGGTACGCACGTTGCTGCTGATGTCCTCACCGGTGCTGCCGTCGCCACGGGTAGCGCCACGCACCAGCTGGCCGTTCTCGTAGAGCAGGCTCACCGCCAGTCCATCGAGCTTGGGCTCGCAGCTGTACTCGACCTCGGCACCGCCGCCGAACAGGTCGCCGCCGGCCAGGCCCAGGCCGCTCTGCACGCTGCGGTCGAAGGCGTGCAGGTCGTCTTCCTCGAAGGCATTGCCGAGGCTGAGCATCGGCACCTCATGACGCACCTCGCCAAAGGCGCCGAGGGCTTCACCGCCGACGCGCTGGGTCGGCGAATCGGGCGTCACCAGTTCCGGGTGCTCGGCCTCCAGTGCCTGCAACTCGCGAAACAGGCGGTCGTACTCGGCGTCTGGCACGCTGGGCTCGTCCAGCACGTAATAGCGGTAGTTGTGCGCGTCCAGTTCCTGGCGCAGTGCGGATATACGTTGGGCGACGTCGGTCATTGCAGATAAAGCCTCAAGCGACAAACTTGCAGCGGCAAGAACAAAAAAGCCCCAAGCCAAGCGCTTGGCTTGAGCTTGAGGCTCGCAGCTTGCCGCTGCTCTTTAGCGTTTCTGGGTCAACTGCCGGCGCTCGAACTCGACGATGCGCTGGCGATAATGTTCGATGGTCTGCGCAGTCATCACGCTGCGCTGGTCGTCCTTCAGCTCTCCGCCCAGCTCATGGGCCAGCTTGCGCGCTGCCGCAACCATGACGTCGAAGGCCTGCTTGGGATGACGCGGGCCGGGCAGGCTGAGGAAGAAACTCACGGCGCGGGTGCTGAAGCCTTCGATGTCATCGAGGTCGAAGGTGCCCGGCTTGAGCGCGTTGGCCATGGAGAACAGCACCTCGCCGTTGCCGGCCATGCTTTCGTGACGGTGGAAGATGTCCATCTCGCCGAAGCGCAGGCCGCTCTCGAGAATGTTCTGCAGCAGCGCCGGCCCCTTGAAGCCGACGTCATCGCGGGCAACCACGTTGATCACCAGCACTTCCTCGACCGGCGCGGCATCGACAGCCGGCTTGACGGGTTTCTTCGGCTCGACGGGCTCGTCATCGACCGGGTTGAGCAGGGTCGGTACCGGCTCGTCGACGGCCAGGTTGAGGTCGCCCTGCTGCGGTTCGTTACGCGGACGGCGCGGTAGGTCCTTGGCGCTCATCGAGGGCAGGTCGTCTTCATCCAGCTGCGGTTCGAGGTCACGCTGAACCACCCGCGGCGGGCTGAGCAGATCCGGGTCACTGTCGTCATCCGGCATGTTGGCGAAACTGCGGTCCAGTTTGAACCTGAGTTTGCCCTTGCCACCGCGCATGCGACGCCAGCCGTCGAACAGAATGCCAGCGATAACGATGATGCCAATAACGATCAGCCACTCGCGCAGACCGAATTCCATGAAATACCTGACCCTTAAAAATTCTGGTGAAAAAAAGATCCAATCAATCGGACCCTGACTCGACTATAAAACACGGCGCCAACTCCATGTTCTGTCTGACGTTTTCCGCGTGTAACAAAAGTGGGCAATAAGCTAGCACGACGAAAGGCAACTTTACACAGGCAGACGCATCAGCTCTCCACCATCGCCAGTGCCTCTTCGACATCCACTGCCACCAGACGCGAGCAGCCCGGCTCGTGCATGGTAACCCCCATCAATTGATCGGCCATTTCCATGGCGATCTTGTTGTGGGTGATGTAGATGAACTGCACCGTTGCCGACATCTCCTTGACCAGGCGCGCATAACGACCCACGTTGGCGTCGTCCAGCGGCGCATCCACTTCGTCCAGCATGCAGAACGGCGCCGGATTGAGCTGGAAGATGGAAAACACCAGTGCCAGGGCGGTCAACGCCTTCTCTCCGCCGGAGAGCAAATGGATAGTGCTGTTCTTCTTGCCCGGGGGCCGCGCCATGATGGTTACACCGGTATCGAGTAAATCTTCGCCGGTGAGTTCCAAATAAGCACTGCCGCCACCGAAAACTTTTGGAAAGAGTGCCTGCAAACCGCCATTGATCTGATCGAAAGTTTCCTTGAAACGATTGCGCGTTTCCTTGTCGATCTTGCGAATGACGTTTTCCAGGGTTTCCAGCGCTTCGACCAGATCGGCATCCTGCGCATCCAGATAACGCTTGCGCTCGGATTGCTGCTGGTACTCGTCGATCGCCGCCAGGTTGATCGGCCCAAGGCGCGCGATACGCGCGGCCATGCGCTCGAGTTCCTCTTCCCAGGCACTCTCCGTGGCATCGGCCGGCAGCGTGGCGATCACCCCGTGCAGGTCGTAATTGTCCTCGGCGAGCTGATCGGCGAGGGCCTTGCGCCGCACGTTGAGCGACTGCCAGTCCATGCGCTGCTGCTCCAGCTGGCCGCGCAGCAGTTGCGCCTGCTGCTCGGCCTGGCTGCGACGCTTCTCGGCGTCGCGCAGTTCGCGATCGGCATCTTCCAGGGTCAGGCGTGCCTGACGCAGCTCCTCGTCCACCGCCATGCGCCGTTCGAGCAGTTCCTCGAGCTTGATGCGCAGCTCTTCCAGCGGCGCCTCGCCCTCCTCCAGGTTCAGTGACAGCTGCTCGCGCCGCTCGTGCAGGCGCTCGGCCTGCATTTCCAGACGCTCCAGCGCCTGGCGAGTGGAGTCGTGCTGCGCCTTGAGCGAGCCGAGGCGCACCGCCAGCTGATGGGCATGATCCTTGTGCTGGCGGGCCTCCTGACGCACCCGGTCGAGGCGCTCGCGCAGGCTGTCACGGCTGGCCAGCAGGCTCTCGCGCTGCTCGTTGTCCTCGGCCATGGTATCCAGCGCATCCTGCAGGTGCAGACGCGCTTCACCGAGCTGCTCCTGCTCCAACTCACGCTGCTCGGCCACTTCCTGCAGCTCGTCGTGCAGACGACGGCGACGCAGCCCCAGCTGCTCGGCCTTGGCCTGGCTGGCGGACAGCCGCGCCTTCAGCTCGGCCAGCTGGCGGCCAAGCTCCTGGCCCTGGCGACGCTGTTGCTCACGCTGCTCTTCCTGACGACGCTGCTCGTCACGCAGGCCCAGCAGACGCTCATCCAGTAGCGCCAGCGCCGCCTCGCGCTCCTCGCGTTCCAGCTGCAGGCGCTCCAGCTCCTGACCGCGCGCCAGCACGCCGCTGTCCGCCTCGGCAGCGCGACGCACACGCAGGAAATGCCGACCAACCCAGTAGCCGTCACGGCTGATCAGGCTTTCGCCCTCGGCCAGTTGCGCACGCGCCGCCAGCGCCTGCTCCAGCGACTCGACCGGACGCACGCCGGCCAGCCAGGGCGACAGGTCGTGGCTCGCCTCCACCTTGTCCAGCAGGCTGCCGGCGTTGCGCATGCCGCCCCTGGCGGGGCTGAGCAGGCGCAGCTCACCCTGTTCCAGCGCGGAGAAATCCAGCCCGGCAAAATCGTCCAGCAGCACGGCCTGCAGGTCGGCACCGAGCACGGTCTCCACCGCCAGCTCCCAGCCGGCCTCCACGCGCAGCCCTTCGGCCAGGCGCGGACGCTGTTGCAGACCCTGCTCGCGCAACCACTCGCCAGCGCCCTGCCCCGGGTCCAGCGCGGCCTGTTGCAGCGCCTCCAGCGAGGCCAGGCGACCATCGAGACGCTGCAACTCGCCCTGTGCCTGCTGCTGCGCCTGACCGGCCTGCTGCAGCTCCTCACGCAACTGCTGCAGGCGCTCGGCCTGCTGCTCCTCGGCCAGTTGCAGGGATTCGTGCTCCAGCTCGCCGGCGGCCAGCTGTTCGCTCAGTTCGAGAATGGCGGCGTCTTCGGGGTCGGCGGCCAGTTGCTGCAATTCTTCGCCCAGGCGACGCTGACGCTCGCTCAGGCGCTCGAGGCTCTGTTCCAGCTGGGCGATGCGCGACTGCTGCACCTCGGCCTGGCGACGCGGCTCGGCACTGCGCTGGTTGAAGCTGTCCCACTGCTCCTGCCAGCCGTGCATGGTGGTCTCGGCTTCCTCCAGGCTGGCGGCGGACTCCTCGGCGGCGGCCGCAGTCATCTCCTGCTCGGGCAGGAGCATCTCCAGCTCCTCGCCCAGGGTGGCCAGCAGGGTACGGTCGTGGCCGAGGTGCGACTCGGTTTCCAGGCGCGCCTTTTCCGCCTCGCGCAGGTCGTCCTGCAACTGGCGCAGGCGCTGCTGGCCGTGCTGGATGCTCTGCTCGACGCGGGCGATATCGCCGCCCACGGAATAGAAACGGCCCTGCACCAGGTTGAAACGCTCGGACAGCTCGTGATGACCGTCGCGCAGGCGCTCGATGCTGGCATCGGCACTGCGCTGCTCGGCCACCAGGGCCTCGAAGGCCACCTCCTGGTCACCGATCACCTGCTCGCGGCTGCCGACCTGCTGGTTCAGGGTCTGCCAGCGCAGCGCCAGCAGCTGAGCCTTGAGCTGACGCTCCTCGGCCTTGTATTCCTGGTACTTCTCCGCAGCCTGGGCCTGCCGGTGCAGGCGCTCGAGCTGGCGCTCCAGCTCCTCGCGCAGGTCGGTCAGGCGCGCCAGGTTTTCCTGGGTGCGGCGGATGCGATTCTCGGTCTCGCGGCGGCGTTCCTTGTACTTGGAGATGCCGGCGGCTTCCTCGATGAAGTTGCGCAGTTCCTCGGGCTTGGCCTCGATCAGCTTGCTGATCATGCCCTGCTCGATGATCGAGTAGCTGCGCGGCCCCAGGCCGGTACCGAGGAAGATGTCGGTGATGTCGCGGCGACGGCACTTGGTGCCGTTGAGGAAGTAGGTGTTCTGCGCGTCGCGGGTGACCCGGCGGCGGATGGAAATCTCGGCGAAGGCGGCGTACTCGCCCACCAGCGAATTGTCGCTGTTGTCGAAGATCAGCTCGATGGACGCCTGGGTCACCGGCTTACGCGTGTTGGAGCCGTTGAAGATGACGTCGGTCATCGACTCGCCACGCAGGTTCTTCGCCGAACTTTCGCCCATCACCCAGCGCACGGCGTCGATGATGTTGGACTTGCCGCAACCGTTGGGCCCGACCACCGCCGCCATGTTGCTGGGAAAGCTGACCGTCGTCGGATCGACGAAGGACTTGAAGCCGGCCAGCTTGATGCTCTTCAGGCGCATCGGGGCTTAGCGCTCCGCCAGGGTCGCCAGCACCAGCTGGCAGTTGTGCTGACCGTAGGCCTGCAGGACTTCGCGGGCACGCTCGTGGTCACGCCCGACGATCGCCTGCAGCAGGCTGGCGAAGGTGCCCATGAACTGGCCCATCTCGCCTTTGCGGCGCTCCAGCGCCAGGTGGTAGGTGCGGCTGATGGCCGGCAACAGGTTCTCCAGGGTTTCCTGCAGGTAGGGGTTGTCGGCGAAGGGAAAGGCCGCGCGCATGACGTCGAAGCTGTTCTCGACGAAGGCGCCGATGTCGCCACGCTGCAGGCTGTCCAGCAGGCGCTGCTGGATGTCGATGAACGGCGCCAGGTCGGTTTCCACCTTCCACCCTTCGATCACCGCGCGGGCCAGCATGGCGTAAAGCTCGATGGTCAGCGCATAGAGGCTGGTGACGTGATGCGCAGTCAGTTCGCTGACCTGGGCACCCCGGCGCGGCAGGATCACGATCAGGTGGCGACGTTCGAGAATCAGCAGTGCCTCGCGCACCGAACCACGGCTGACATTCAGGGCCTGGGTGACCTTCTGCTCCTGGATGCGCTCACGTTCCTTGAGCTCACCACGAATGATGCGTTCGGCCAGATAGTGGGCAATTTGCTCGGCGAGGCTGTCCGGGGCCTTGAACGTCATGACATTCCTTATGTGCGTCGATACAGCGGGCAGGCGGTCGAGTCTGGGGGCCCCGCCACGGCTGGGCGGAAGCAAGAAAATCTGGCGGCGAGTGTAACACAGGGTGTTACCGGGCCAAGCGTCCGCGGCATGTGCTTTCCGTTCTAAAGGTCGGCCATGAAGCCATGGTCACAAAAACTGATTGTCCTACAATCCTACATGTCAGCTCATAACAACAATCAGACGGAGACCGGCATGTTCGAAAGACTTCCCTCGCACTGGATGCTCGCCCTGAAGAAGGTCGGCTACTGGATCTGGCTGATCCCGGTGCTCGGCATCCCCCTCAGCTACCACTGGTCGCTGGGCAGCGCTCATGCCGACGCCTGGGCCTGGCTGGTGATCACGGTGGTGTTCGGCGTGATTCCGCTGCTCGACTTCGTCGTGGGCCGCGACCCGGCCAACCCGGACGAGCGCGACCAGGTACCAGCCCTGGAAGCCCAGGGCTACTATCGCCTGCTGAGCCTGGCGACGGTGCCGCTGCTGCTGGCGATGCTGGTCTGGAGCGCCTGGATATTCGTCAGTTACGCGGGCTGGAGCTGGGTCGGCCAGCTCGGCTGGGTACTCTCGGTGGGCACGGTGATGGGCGCCATCGGCATCACTGTCTCGCACGAGCTGATTCACAAGGATGCGGCGCTGGAACAGAACGCCGGCGGCCTGCTGCTGGCAGCGGTGTGCTACGCCGGCTTCAAGGTGGAGCACGTGCGTGGCCACCATGTGCATGTCTCGACGCCGGAAGACGCCTCGTCCTCGCGGTTTGGCCAGAGCCTGTACGCCTTCCTGCCACATGCCTACAAGCACAACTTCCTCAATGCCTGGAGGCTGGAGGCCGAGCGCCTCCAGCGCCGTGGCCTGCCTGCCCTGCACTGGCGCAACGAGCTGATCTGGTGGTACGCCATCAGTGCGCTGCTGTTGCTCGGTTTCAGCCTGGCCTTCGGCTGGCTGGGCGCACTGTTCTTCCTGGGCCAGGCGCTGATGGCCTTCACCCTGCTGGAGATCGTCAACTACGTCGAACACTACGGCCTGCACCGGCGCAAACTGGACAACGGCCGCTACGAGCGCACCACGCCGCATCACTCGTGGAACAGCAACTTCCTGCTGACCAACCTGTTCCTCTTCCACCTGCAGCGCCACTCCGACCACCACGCCTACGCCAAGCGGCGCTACCAGGTACTGCGCCATTTCGACGACAGCCCGCAACTCCCCAACGGCTATGCCGGAATGATCGTGCTCGCCCTCTTTCCGCCACTGTGGCGCGCAATCATGGACCCCAAGGTGCGCGCCTACTACGCCGGCGAGGAACACCAGCTGAGCGAATCGCAGCTGACCTGAGCATCGCTCGCCCCAGCCAGCCCCGGCCGCACAAGCGCCCGGGGCTGTTTTGCTGCACCGCACGCCATGCGCGCAACCCTATCCGCACTCACCCTACGGCCCCTCTCCAGGCCCCGTGCCAGCGCCCTTCACTGGCATGAAAGTCGCTACGCTTTCTGCATCAGCCGCTCATAACCGAAACGCATGACAAACAGCTGACCGCCAGGTCAAATATTTGTTGACCCAAAAGTCAGAAATCTCTAGATTGCCCCTATTGGCAACCGCGCCAGCGCCTTGCGACGCGTGCATTTCACTGGCGGCCAACCGATTCATAACAATAAAGTGCCTGGAGGTCGTCCTTGATCCAGTTTTTACTCAACCGGGAGCTGCGTACCGAGCATGCCCTGGACCCCAACGTCACCGTGCTCAACTACCTGCGTGAACACGTCGGCAAGACCGGAACCAAGGAAGGCTGCGCCTCCGGCGACTGTGGCGCCTGCACCGTGGTGGTCGGCGAACTGATCGGGGAGCGCGTGCGCTACCGCACGCTCAACTCCTGCCTGACCTTCGTCTCCAGCCTGCACGGCAAGCAACTGATCACCGTCGAAGACCTCAAGCACGAGGGCAAGCTGCACAGCGTGCAGCAGGCGATGGTCGACTGCCACGGTTCGCAGTGCGGTTTCTGCACCCCCGGTTTCATCATGTCGCTGTTCGCCCTGCAGAAGAACCAGGCCGCGTCAGGCGCCAGCGGCTACGACAAGGGCGCTACGCTGGAGGCCCTGGCCGGCAACCTGTGCCGCTGCACCGGCTACCGCCCGATCATCGACGCCGCCGAGCAGGCCTGCTGCCAGAAGCAACCGGACCAGTTCGATGCCTTCGAGAGCGACACCGTCGCCCAGCTCAAGGCCATCACCCCACGTGAAACCGCCGAACTCAACAGTGGCGACAAGCGCTGCCTGGTACCGCTGACCGTGGCCGACCTGGCCGACCTCTATACCGCCAACCCCGAAGCGCGCCTGCTGGCTGGCGGCACCGACCTGGCCCTGGAAGTCACCCAGTTCCACCGTGAACTGCCGGTGATGATCTACGTCGGCCATATCGAAGACATGAAGCGCATCGAAGTGACCGACAGTGCCATCGAGATCGGCGCCGCCGCCGCGCTGTCCGACTGCTACGCAGCGCTGTCGCACGAATACCCGGACTTCGGCGAGCTGCTGCACCGCTTCGCCTCGCTGCAGATCCGCAACCAGGGCACCCTGGGCGGCAACATCGGCAACGCCTCGCCCATCGGCGACGCCCCGCCGCTGCTGATCGCCCTGGGTGCGCAGATTGCCCTGCGCCAGGGCAACAACCGGCGCATCCTGCCGCTGCAGGAGTACTTCCTCGACTACAAGGTGACCGCTCGCCAGGAAGCCGAGTTCATCGAGAAGATCATCGTGCCACGCAAGCAGGCGAACCAGGCGTTCCGCGCCTACAAGGTGTCCAAGCGCCTCGACGACGACATCTCCGCCGTCTGCGCGGCGTTCAGCCTGACCCTCGTCGACGGCGTGGTGAGCGAAGCGCGCATCGCCTTCGGCGGCATGGCCGCCATCCCCAAACGCGCCAGCGCCTGCGAAGCGGCCCTGGTCGGCTCGGCCTGGTATCCAGGCGTGATCGAACGCGCCTGCGAGGCGCTGAGTGAAGACTTCACCCCGCTGTCGGATTTCCGCGCCAGCAAGGAATACCGCCTGCTCACTGCCCAGAACCTGCTGCGCAAGTTCTTCCTGGAACAGCAGTCACCCGAGATCGAAACCCGGGTTACCGCTTACGCGTAAGCGTGCAGTGAATTGATCCGCCGCCGGCCCGTCCGGCGGCATGCGAAGTTTTGGAGGCGAAGATGTCCAGTCATATCGAACACAAATCCCAGGAAGAGCTGGCCGCACTGTTTCGCGCCGGCATGACCAGCGGCGTGGGCCGCAGCGTCAAGCACGAGAGTGCGGACAAGCACGTATCCGGCGAAGCGGTCTATGTCGACGACCGCCTGGAATTCCCCAACCAGCTGCACGTCTACGCGCGCCAGTCCGACCGCGCCCATGCGCGCATCGTGCGCATCGACACCCGCCCCTGCTACGAGATTCCGGGCGTGGCCATCGCCATCACCAAGGATGACGTACCGGGCCAGCTGGATATCGGCCCGGTGGTCGCCGGCGACCCGCTGCTGGCCGACGGCAAGGTCGAGTACGTCGGCCAGGTGGTCCTGGCAGTGGCCGCCGACAGCCTGGAAACCGCGCGCAAGGCGGCCATGGCCGCGATCGTCGAGTACGAGGACCTGGAGCCGATGCTCGACGTGGTCGAGGCCTACCGCAAGCAGCACTTCGTCCTAGCCAGCCACACCCACCGCATCGGCGACTCGGCTGCCCAGCTGGCCAGCGCCCCGCGTCGCCTACAGGGCACGCTGCACATCGGCGGCCAGGAGCACTTCTACCTGGAAACGCAGATTTCCTCGGTCATGCCCACCGAGGATGGCGGCATGCTGGTCTACACCTCGACGCAGAACCCCACCGAGGTGCAGAAGCTGGTCGCCGAGGTGCTCGGCGTGCCGATGAACAAGATCGTCATCGACATGCGTCGCATGGGGGGCGGTTTCGGCGGCAAGGAAACCCAGGCCGCGGGCCCCGCCTGCCTGTGCGCGGTGATCGCGCACCTCACCGGCCGGCCGACCAAGATGCGCCTGCCGCGCATGGAAGACATGAGCATGACCGGCAAGCGCCACCCCTTCTATGTCGAGTACGACGTCGGCTTCGATGACGACGGCCTGCTGCACGGCATCGAGATGGACCTGGCCGGCAACTGCGGCTACTCGCCGGACCTGTCCGGTTCCATCGTCGACCGCGCCATGTTCCACTCGGACAACGCCTACTTCCTGGGCAACGCCACCATCAACGGTCATCGCTGCAAGACCAACACCGCCTCGAACACCGCCTATCGCGGCTTCGGCGGCCCGCAGGGCATGGTCGCCATCGAGGAAGTGATGGACGCCGTCGCCCGCAGCCTGGGCAAGGACCCGCTGGAAGTGCGCAAGCGCAACTACTACGGCAAGACCGAGCGCAACGTCACCCACTACCACCAGACCGTCGAGCACAACGTCATCCACGAGATGACCGCCGAGCTGGAGGCAAGCTGCGAGTACGCCAAACGCCGCGAGGAAATCCGCGCCTTCAACGCCAGGAGCCCGGTGCTGAAGAAAGGCCTGGCCATGACCCCGGTGAAGTTCGGCATCAGCTTCACGGCCACCTTCCTCAACCAGGCCGGCGCGCTGATCCACATCTACACCGACGGCTCGATCCACCTGAACCACGGCGGCACCGAGATGGGCCAGGGCCTGAACACCAAGGTCGCACAGGTCGTGGCCGAGGTCTTTCAGGTCGATATCGAGCGCATCCAGATCACCGCCACCAACACCGACAAGGTGCCCAACACCTCGCCCACCGCAGCCTCCAGCGGTGCCGACCTCAACGGCATGGCGGCGAAGAACGCCGCCGAGACCATCAAGCAGCGCCTGGTGGACTTCCTGGTGCGCGACTACAAGGTCACGCCGGAAGACATCGAGTTCCGCAATGGCCAGGTACGGGTGCGCGATCACTTCCTGTCGTTCGAGGAAATGATCCAGAAGGCCTACTTCGGCCAGGTATCGCTGTCCTCGACCGGCTTCTACCGCACGCCGAAGATCTACTACGACCGCGACAAGGCTGCCGGCCGCCCCTTCTACTACTACGCCTACGGCGTGGCCTGCGTGGAGGTGCTGGTGGACACCCTGACCGGCGAATACCGCATGCTGCGTGGCGACATCCTGCATGACGTCGGCGACTCGCTGAACCCGGCCATCGACATCGGCCAGGTCGAGGGTGCCTTCGTCCAGGGCATGGGCTGGCTGACCTGCGAGGAGCTGGTGTGGAACGCCAAGGGCAAGCTGATGACCAACGGCCCGGCCAGCTACAAGATCCCGGCCATCGCCGACATGCCCATCGATCTGCGCGTGAAGCTGGTGGAGAACCGCAAGAACCCGGAAGACACCGTGTTCCATTCCAAGGCCGTCGGCGAGCCGCCGTTCATGCTCGGCATCGCGGCCTGGTGCGCCCTGAAGGACGCAGTGGCCAGCCTGGCCGACTACCAGGTGCAACCGCAGATCGACGCCCCGGCCACGCCCGAGCGCGTGCTCTGGGGGGTGGAGCAGATGCGCAAGCTGAAGGCTCAGGCCAAGGCGGCCAGTGCCACCGAGACCGAGCCGGCCTGACCTGTAGGAGCCAGCTTGCTGGCGATCCGCACCTCAGGATCGCCGGCAAGCCGGCTCCTACGACAAGTGCTTCAATCGAAAAACGCAACAGGTGTACAACAATGACAAGACACACCGAGCCGAACAATCCACCCGCGCGCCCGGCACCGGAGCCGATTCTCGAGCCGTCGCCGAGCAACTGGCGCCTGCCGCGCCCGGGACAGACCACGCCTTCCTGGAGGCTGAGCAAATGAGCTGGATCAGTGCCCTCGCCGACCTGCAAGACAAGGGCGAAGCCTGCGTGCTGGTGACCATCATCGAGGAGCGCGGCTCGACCCCGCGCAACGCCGGCTCGAAGATGGTGGTCACCGCCGAGCGCATCTTCGAAACCATCGGTGGCGGCCACCTGGAGTACAAGGCCATGCAGATGGCCCGTGAAATGCTCGAGAGCCGCAGCCAGGACACCCGCCTGGAGCGCTTTTCCCTCGGCGCCAGCCTCGGCCAGTGCTGCGGCGGCGCCACCGTGCTGCTGTTCGAGCCCATGGGCCAGCCCCAGGCGCAGATCGCCGTGTTCGGCGCCGGCCATGTCGGCCGTGCACTGGTGCCGCTGCTGGCCAGCCTGCCGTGCAAGGTGCGCTGGATCGACTCGCGGGAGAACGAGTTCCCCGAGCAGATCCCGGCCAACGTGCAGAAGATCGTCAACGACGAGGTGGTCGACGAGGTGGAGAACATGCCGCCCGGCAGCTACTACATCGTCATGACCCACAACCATCAGCTCGACCTGGAGCTGACCGCGGCGATCCTGCAACGCGGCGACTTCGCCTACTACGGCCTGATCGGCTCCCGCACCAAGCGCGTCAAGTTCGAGCACCGCCTGCGCGAGCGCGGCTTCGAGGAGCCGCTCATGGCACGCATGCGCTGCCCGATGGGTCTGCCCGAGGTGAAGGGCAAGTTGCCGGTGGAGATCGCCGTGTCCATCGCCGGCGAGGTGATCGCCACCTACAACGCCCTGTTTGGTGAAAAGACAGCCGGCCAGGAGGTCAAGAAAGGCGAATCCAGCGTGGCCAGGCTGTTGCCGGCGTCGCGCCGCTCCTGATTGCCCCGATTTTCCGGTGCGCAAGGCGCACCCCAGCCACAACGCTGTTCACCTGGGGACGCATGAGTTCTACTCGCCTCCCCGCCGGCAGACGCGACGACCGCTCGCGCTCGCCCCGTGGCCAGCGCATAGCATTGATCAACCCATGAGATTCGAACGATGAGCAATACCGTCAAAGCCTACCGCGCCGCCATCCTGCACAGCCTGGCCGACCCGGCCGTGGTCGGCGTGGAACAGTCCTATCAGTACTTCGAGGACGGCATCCTGCTGATCGAGAATGGCAAGGTCGCCCAGGTTGGCGCTGCCGCCGAGCTGCTGCCGAAACTGGCCGGTGTCGAGGTACAGCACTACCGCGATGCGCTGATCACCCCCGGCTTCATCGACACCCACATCCACTACCCGCAGACCGGCATGATCGCCTCCTACGGCGAGCAGCTGCTGGACTGGCTCGAGACCTACACCTTCCCCACCGAGCAGCAGTTCGCCGACAAGGCCCACGCCAGCGACGTGGCGGCGATCTTCCTCAAGGAGCTGCTGCGCAACGGCACCACCACCGCCCTGGTGTTCGGCAGCGTGCACCCGCAGTCGGTGGACGCCTTCTTCGAGCAAGCCGACAAGCTCAACCTGCGCATGATCGCCGGCAAGGTGCTGATGGATCGCAACGCCCCGGACTACCTGACCGATACCGCAGAAACCGGCTATGCCGAGAGCAAGGCGCTGATCGAACGCTGGCACGGCAAGGGCCGCCTGCACTACGCCGTCACCCCGCGCTTCGCCCCGACCAGCACGCCGGAGCAGCTGGAGCTGGCCGGCAAGCTGCTCGGCGAGTACCCGGACCTGTACATGCACACCCACCTGTCCGAGAACCGCAAGGAGATCGAGTGGGTCAAGGCGCTGTTCCCCGAGCGCAAGGGTTACCTGGACGTCTACGACCACCACAGGCTGATCGGCCCGCGCGCCGTGTTCGCCCATGGCGTGCACCTGTGCGACGAGGAGTGCCGGCGCCTGGCCGAAACCGGCTCGGCAGTGGCCTTCTGCCCGACCTCCAACCTGTTCCTGGGCAGCGGCCTGTTCGACCTGAACAAGCTGGAAGCACACGGCGTCCGCGTCGGCCTGGGTACGGACGTCGGCGCCGGCACCAGCTTCAGCCAGCTGCAGTCGCTGAACGAGGCGTACAAGGTGATGCAGCTGCAAGGCAAGAAGCTCGACCCCTTCAAGTCGCTGTACCTGGCCACCCTGGGCGGCGCCAACGCGCTGTACCTGGACGACAAGCTGGGCAACTTCCTGCCGGGCAAGGATGCCGACTTCCTGGTGCTGGACTACAACGCCACGCCACTGATCAGCTACCGCATGCAGCAGGCCAGGAGCCTGGAAGAGCGCCTGTTCGCCCTGACCATGCTCGGTGACGATCGCGCCGTGAAGGAAACCTTCGCCGCCGGCGTATCGGTGCACCAGCGCAGCTGAGGCCGGCACCCGAGCGTTTTCGTCGCAGCGGATCCATCCGCGATCAGGCTGCCGGCAATGCGCGGCGGCATCGCGAATGGATTCGTGCCGACAGCGTGGCGCGAGATGTTCACCACGCGACGCGATCGCAGGAGAGCCTGCTTGCCGGCGATCAGCTCAGCCGCGCATCGCTGGCCTGCCAGCGCCTGCACACATGTGCCTCGGTCCAGCCACGCCGCCCCGACAAAAAAGCCCCGATGCGCGAACATCGGGGCTTTTTTCGTATCCAGCGCATCCAATCAGCGGTTGGCCGCGCTCCGCCCAGGCTTCTTCTTGGTCTGCAGCAGGTGCGAGAACACTGCGTGCAGGTCATCCGAGGCGCTTTCCTCGTCCAGGTTCAGCTTGCTGTCGATATGGTCCATGTGGTGCATCATCAGGTGCACCGCACGCTCGGCATCGCGTGCCTCGATGGCGTCGATCAGCTGGTTGTGCTCATCGTACGAGCAATGCGAGCGGCTGCCGCTTTCGTACTGGGCGATGATCAGCGAGGTCTGCGATACCAGGCTGCGCTGGAAGCTCACCAGCGGCGCGTTACGCGCGGCCTCGGCCAGCTTCAGGTGGAACTCGCCGGACAGGCGGATGCCGGCGCCACGGTCACCTCGGGAGAAGCTGTCCTGCTCGTCCTTGACCATCTGCCGCAGCTCGGCGAGCTGCTCTGCCGTGGCATGCTCGACGGCCAGCTCGGTGATCGCGCGCTCCACCAGTCGGCGTGCGTAGAAGATCTGCCGGGCTTCCTCGACGCTGGGGCTGGCCACTACCGCACCGCGATTCGGCCGCAGCAGCACCACCCCTTCATGGGCCAGACGCGACAGGGCACGGCGAATGATGGTGCGACTGACACCGAAGATCTCGCCCAGGGCCTCTTCGCTCAGCTTGGTACCTGGCGCCAGGCGCTGCTCGAGAATGGCATCGAAGATATGGGCATATACGACATCGTCCTGAGTCCCGCTACGGCTGCTCTTGCCCGCACGCGGCTGCTTCTTCAGTGGCTGCAATTGATCGTTCATTCTGGCTCGCGTCAATGAGAGTCGGCGACACTGCGACTCTACTGTGTTCTACCCGGTAGCTGACAAGCTCCGAGCGAAAAAACATCAGAAAAATATTCGGCCAATTGTACACAACTCAACCAGCCACCACACCTGTCGTCGTATGACGTCCTCCCTGAGAGGTCAGCCGACAGGCGAGAAAACCGAGCGCGCCTTCAAACTCTTTCCTTATATGCACGCCACCCTTCAGGTCGTTACCGGATAAGGCCGAGCCGATCGCTCCTGGCATGCCCTCCCGAGACCAGGACGAGCTGCTGCGCGGATCACCCATCTATCTGTTTTAAAAGAGCTTTTACCAACAGGCAGGCGATTGTCGCCAAATCCACCCGCTGAATCCTGGAGATCGGCGAATGGTGCGATTCATGCAACATTAAAAACATTAATTGCATTTTTTGTATACAACAGCATAATCGCGCCTGAGTGACTTCTTGACCGCTCGGTCAACAACTTAGCCAGGAAGCACCGCCGAGAACACCGCCTGCCTCAGAGAGCATTGTCCTTGCGCAACGCTCTGGGCGGTACACAACAAGAGAGATGAGGAGTACCCGCTGTGGAAAGCGTCAAACAAGAACAACACGCGACTCAACTGGCAAGAGGTGGCCTGCTCGACCGCTTCTTCAAACTGACCGAGCACCGCACCACCATCAAGACCGAACTGATCGCTGGTGTGACCACCTTCGTCACCATGGCCTACATCATCTTCGTCAACCCCAACATCATGGCCAGCGCCGGCATCGACCACGGGGCCGCCTTCGTCGCCACCTGCATCGGCGCGGCGCTGGGCTGCTTCCTGATGGGGCTGTACGCCAACTGGCCTGTCGGCCTGGCACCCGGCATGGGCCTGAACGCCTTCTTCACCTATACCGTCGTCGGCGAGATGGGTTACAGCTGGCAGATCGCCCTGGGCGCGGTATTCATCTCCGGCGTGCTGTTCATGATCATGAGCCTGTCGAAGATCCGCGAGTGGCTGCTCAACAGCATCCCGATGAGCCTGCGCTTCGCCATGGGCGCCGGGGTCGGCCTGTTCCTCGGCCTGATCGGCCTGAAGACCGCCGGCATCGTCGTCGACAGCCCGGCCACGCTGCTGACCATGGGCTCGTTCGGCAACCCGTCGGCGCTGCTCGCCGCCGTGTGCTTCCTGCTGATCGCCGTGCTCAGCCACCGCAACGTGTTCGGCGCCATCCTCTTCAGCATGCTCGGCGTCACCGCCCTGGGCTGGGCCCTGGGCCTGGTCGAGTACGGCGGCCTGGTGTCGATGCCACCGAGCCTGGCTCCGACCTTCCTGGCCATGGACATCGCCGGCGCGTTCAACGTGGCGATGATCAGCGTGATCCTCGCGTTCCTCTTCGTGAACATGTTCGACACCGCCGGCACGCTGATGGGCGTGGCGCATCGCGCCAACCTGGTGGATGAGGACGGCAAGATCCAGAACCTGTCCAAGGCCCTGAAAGCCGACTCCACCTCCAGCGTGATCGGCGCCATGGTCGGCTGCCCGCCGGTGACCAGCTACGTGGAGAGCGCTTCCGGGGTCGCCGCCGGTGGCCGCACCGGCCTGACCGCCATGACCGTCGGCATCCTCTTCCTCGCCGCGATGTTCTTCGCCCCGCTGGCCGGCATGATCCCTGCCTACGCCACCGCCGGCGCGCTGATCTACGTGGCGATGCTGATGATGAGCGGCATGGCGCACATCGACTGGAAGGACCATACCGACACCATCCCCGCCATCGTCACCGTGGTGATGATGCCGCTGACCTTCTCCATCGCCAACGGCATCGCCCTGGGCTTCCTCACCTACGCCACGCTGAAGCTGCTGACCGGCCAGCGCGAGAAGGTGTCGCTGAGCCTGTACGTGCTGTGCGTGATCTTCATCGCCAAGTTCGCCTTCCTCTGAACGCAGACGTTCCGCGCTGATCGCAGCCCCGGCCTCGTGCCGGGGTTTTCCGTTTGGCCCGGCAGCGACGGGCGGATGTGCAATCCGCAAGCAGGTTGCCGGCCCCGGATTTCATCCGGGCTACGGGCCTGTGCATTCAGGGTTGCACAGGTTTGGCTCCCCTCTCCCATTCATGGGAGAGGGGCTGGGGGAGAGGGCTGAAAATGCCGCAAAACGGCCAGTTTCCCCCTCTCCAAACGCGGCCCGCCCTAACCCTCTCCCCAAAGGGGCGAGGGGACTGATCGTGTCCGACCACTTCTTATGTGAACAGCATTACGGCCCTGTACTGGTTTTTTCGTTTGTCTCAGCAACGGCAGGCACGCCGCCAGCCCAGACCCGGCTTTCATCCGGAGCATGCGCCGAAGATCGGCTCGGCAGGGTGCTCCCCCACACCAATCGAAATAGACGCGCCATCGATGGGCCGTGATGATGGCCCCGAAATGCGGGCAAAAAAAAAGCCCGCAGTGTGAGCGGGCGTAAGGACTCAAACGAGTCTGAGGGTGACAAGCATTCGTCCGACAGGCAGTGGCCTGCCGGTCAGTCAGCTACCGCGATAGGTGGAGTAGCTGTAGGGGGAAATCAGCAGCGGCACGTGGTAGTGCTCCTGGCCGGCATCGATGCCGAAGCGCAGCACGACCACGTCGAGGAAGGCCGTGTCCGGCAGCTTCACGCCACGTGCGCGGTAGTAGTCACCGGCATGGAAGTGCAGTTGATAGACGCCCGTGCGGTAGTCATCGCCCTGCAGCACCGGCGCATCGCAGCGGCCATCGTGATTGGTGGTAACGCTGTTGATCAGCTCCAGCTGCGCGCCTTCGACGCGGTACAGCTCGACCTTGATGTCACTCCCTGGGCAACCGTGCGCGGCGTCCAGTACATGCGTAGTCAAACGTCCCATGGGTCTCGGATGCCCGTTGCGCCCAGCGCCAGACGGACACCACACCTCCTCTGCTCTGTTGAAATCGGTTCGTCGCAATGCTCCGACGCATCGGCAGGATAGCATGCAGGCAGAATATACAACACTTTCACAGACAAATTGTACACAATAATTAGCTCGCCGCTTTCTGCCATGCACCAAACAGGTTCATGACGAAGCCTGTTGCGATGCACGCTTGGCGCCGCGTGAGCGGCTCGGAGCTGACCATCCGGGCAAATTTCCGGTTATGCCGCACGGCCGATAAAATAATGAAAAGTCGATTTACAAACGGCAATCTACTTTGTATACAATTAGCCATCCCGGTCGCGTAACCCTGAAGCCAGGCACGCAGTGACCGCAACGCTCCATACAGGAAGACTGCAGTGAACGCTGATTACCCACGCGATCTGATCGGCTACGGCGCCAACCCGCCCCACCCGCACTGGCCGGGCGACGCCCGTATCGCCCTGTCCTTCGTGCTCAACTACGAAGAGGGTGGCGAGCGCAACATTCTTCATGGGGACAAGGAGTCCGAGTCCTTCCTCTCCGAGATGGTCGCCGCCCAGCCGCTGCAGGGCCAGCGCAACCTGTGCATGGAGTCGCTCTACGAGTACGGCAGCCGCGCCGGGGTCTGGCGCCTGCTCGAGCTGTTCCGCAAGCACGACATTCCGCTGACCGTCTTCGCCGTGGCCATGGCCGCCCAGCGTCACCCTGAGGTGATCAAGCAGATGGTCGCCGCCGGCCATGAAATCTGCAGCCATGGCTATCGCTGGATCGACTACCAGAACATGGACGAAGCCGGCGAGCGCGAGCACATGCTCGAGGCCATCCGCATCCTCACCGAGCTGACCGGCGAACGCCCGCTGGGCTGGTACACCGGCCGCCTGGGCCCGAACACCCGGCGCATCGTGCGTGAAGAGGGTGGCTTCCTCTACGACTCCGACACCTACGACGACGACCTGCCCTACTGGGACCCGGCCAGTACCATGGAGAAGCCGCACCTGGTGATTCCCTACACCCTGGACACCAATGACATGCGCTTCACCCAGGTGCAGGGCTTCAACAAGGGCGACGACTTCTTCGAATACCTCAAGGACGCCTTCGACGTGCTCTACGCCGAGGGCGAAGCCGGCGCGCCGAAGATGCTGTCGATCGGCATGCATTGCCGCCTGCTCGGCCGACCGGCCCGCCTGGCGTCGCTGGCCCGCTTCATCGAATACGTGAAGCGCCATGACAAGGTCTGGTGTGCCCGCCGTGTCGACATCGCCAGGCACTGGCACGCCACCCATCCCTTCCGCGCGACCGAATGAGAGAGCCGCCCATGAGCCGTTTCCAGACCCTGACCCCTTCCCAGCTGAGCCGTGACGCGTTCGTCGCGGCCTTCGCCGACATCTACGAGCACTCGCCCTGGGTGGCCGAGAAGGCGTATGACCTTGGCCTGGACGACAGCGTCGACGACATCGACGGGCTGCAGCAGCGCATGGCCGACATCCTCCTGTCCGCCAGCGCGGATGCCCAGCTGGCCTTGATCAACGCGCACCCGGACCTGGCCGGCAAGGCCGCCGTGCGCGGCGAACTGACAGCCTCCAGCACCGCCGAGCAGTCCGGTGCCGGCATCCACGAATGCACCGCCGAGGAGTTCGCCCGCTTCACCGAGCTCAACGACGCCTACAAGGCCAAGTTCGGCTTCCCCTTCATCAAGGCCGTCAAGGGCAGCAACCGCCACCAGATCCTGGCAGCCTTCGAAGAGCGCATTCACAACAGCCCGGAGCAGGAGTTCAGCACCGCCCTGGCCGAGATCAACAAGATCGCCCTATTCCGCCTGCAGCAGCTGTAAGGCGCTGCCCCCTTCAACCGAACAGAACAAGTAGAACAGCCATGCGTAGCCTGACCATCGAGCCCCTGAGCAAAGAAGCCTTCGCCCCTTTCGGTGACGTGATCGAAACCGAAGGCAGCGATTTCTTCATGATCAACAACGGCTCCACCCGCCGCTATCACAAGCTGGCCAGCGTGGAGACGGCACAGCCGGAGGACCAGGCCATCATCAGCATCTTCAGCGCCGAGGCGCTGCAGATGCCGCTGACCATCCGCATGCTGGAACGCCATCCGCTGGGCAGCCAGGCCTTCGTCCCGCTGCTCGGCAACCCCTTTCTGATCGTGGTCGCGCCAGTTGGCGATGTACCTGTATCAGGGTCCGTCCGTGCCTTCCTCAGCAATGGCAGGCAGGGCGTCAATTACCATCGCGGCGTCTGGCACCACCCGGTGCTGACGATCGAAAAGCGGGATGACTTCCTGGTGGTTGATCGCAGTGGTTCCGGCAACAACTGCGATGAGCATTTCTTCAATGAGGACGAGCTTCTTCTCCTCAACCCCCACCAATAAGAGAAGCCCGGGGCTGGCGTGTCTCCCCCGGGAAAGAGGTACAGATCGTGGAAGCACATTTCACCGAATGGCTAAACCTGGGCGTCCGCTGGATCCATATGATCACCGGCATCGCCTGGATCGGCGCATCCTTCTATTTCGTCTGGCTGGAGAACAACCTCAACCGTAGCAACCCACGCGAGGGCCTCTCGGGCGACCTCTGGGCGATCCACGGCGGCGGGATCTACCACCTGGAAAAATACAAGCTGGCCCCCCCGAAAATGCCGGAGAACCTGCACTGGTTCAAATGGGAGGCCTACTTCACCTGGCTGTCAGGCGTCGCCCTGCTGCTGGTGGTCTACTACCTCAACCCGAGCCTGTACCTGGTCAAGCCGGGTGTCGATCTGGCGCCAGCCGCCGCCATCGCCATCGGCCTCGGCTCCATGGCCGCCAGCTACCTGATCTATCACGTGCTCTGCGACTCGCCGCTGGGCAAGCGCCCGGCCCTGCTCGGCGCCGTGCTGTTCGTGCTGATCATCGCCGCGGCCTATGGCTTCAGCCAGATCTTCAGCGGTCGTGCCGCGTACATCCATGTCGGCGCCATCATCGGCACCATCATGGTCGGCAACGTGTTCTTCACCATCATGCCGGCCCAGCGCGCGCTGGTTAAGGCCATCGAAACCAACACCACCCCCGACCCGCTGCTGCCGGCCAAGGGCCTGCTGCGCTCGCGTCACAACAACTACTTCACCCTGCCGGTGCTGTTCATCATGATCAGCAACCATTTCCCGAGCACCTACGGCAGCCAGTACAACTGGCTGATCCTGGCGGGCATCGCGATCCTGGCCGTGCTGGTACGCCACTACTTCAACACCCGCCACGACAGCAGCAAGTATGTCTGGACCCTGCCGGCCGCAGCCCTGGGCATGATCTGCCTGGCCTATGTCACCTCCCCGGCGAACCGCGCTCCCGCTGCTGCCCCGGTGGCAGCCGTGGAACAGCCGGCAGCCAGCGAGACCCTGAGCAAGGTGGAAGAAGTTGCCAGCAGCCAGCCAGATGCCCAGGAAAACCCGACCCCGGCAACAGGTGGAGCGGCGACGGCTGCCGACTTCGGCAAGGTCGAGAGCGTGATCCATGAACGCTGCACCGTCTGCCATTCGGCCACCCCGAGCAGCCCGATGTTCAGCGCGGCGCCAGCCGGCCTGATGCTCGACACGCCCGAGCAGATGCAGGCTCAGGCCGCGAAGATCCACGCCCAGAGCGTTGCCTCGCAGATCATGCCGCTGGGCAACATCACCCAGATGACCCAGGACGAGCGCGACCTGATCGGCAACTGGATCGCCAAGGGCGCACCGACCAACTGATTGCCACACGTGCCGTGCCCGTGACTGGGCGCGGCATCTTTTTACGCCCCGGAACCGCCGGCAGCGCGAGCTGACCGGCGGTTGTTTTTTGTGCACAATCTATAAATAAATTGTTTTTAACCATGTCCACATGTTGCTATAGTCGCCACATCCTGACCACCTAGACAACTTTCTAGCAAACAGGAAAGAGGTGCCGTGAAGCCTCGTGTAAGCCCATGACCGTATAAAAACAAATGGCAGGCTATGACATGACCACAAACAGCAACGCCCCCACCCCAGCTGCGCCTACCGGCAACAGCGACCTGATCTACCAGTTGGATGACACCCCCGCTTTCGCCCCCGCCCTGTTCGCGGCGCTGCAGCATGTGCTGGCCAGCTTCGTCGGCATCATCACCCCCACCCTGATCGTCGGCAGTGCCCTGGGCCTCGGCGCCCACGTGCCCTACCTGGTGAGCATGGCCCTGTTCGTCTCGGGCCTCGGCACCTTCGTCCAGGCCAAGCGCATCGGCCCTATCGGTTCCGGCCTGCTGTGCCTGCAGGGCACCAGCTTCGGCTTCCTCAGCGTGATCCTCAGCGCCGGCTTCATCGTCAAGGGCCGCGGCGCCAGCGAGGAGGAAATTCTCGCCACGCTGTTCGGCATCTGCTTCTGCGCGGCCTTCGTCGAGATCACCTTCAGCCAGTTCATCAACAAGCTGCGCAAGGTGATCACCCCGGTGGTGACCGGCACCATCATCTGCTTGATGGGCCTGTCGCTGATCAAGGTGGGCATGACCGACCTCGCCGGCGGCTACGGCGCTGCCGATCTCGGCGCCCTGCACCACCTGGCGCTCGGCGGCCTGGTGCTGGGCACCATCGTCCTGCTCAACCGTGCGCCATCACAGGTGCTGCGCCTGTCGGCCGTGATCATCGGCCTGACCCTCGGCTTCGCCGTGGCCTGGTTCAACGGTCGGGTGGATTTCGCCAACATGGCCGAGGTGCCGCTGCTCAGCGTGCCGCAACCGTTCAAGTACGGTTTCAGCTTCGACTGGATCGCCTTCGTGCCCATCGCCGTGATCTTCCTGATCACCCCGCTGGAAACCGCTGGCGACCTGACGGCCAACTCGATCATCTCCAAGCAGCCGGTCAAGGGCCCGCTGTACATGCGCCGGATCAAGTCCGGGGTGCTGGCCGACGGCTGCAACTCGGCAGTCGCCGCCATGTTCAACAGCCTGCCGATGACCACGTTCAGCCAGAACAACGGGGTGATCCAGCTCACCGGCGTCGCCAGCCGCCACGTGGCCTTCTACATCGCCGCCATCCTCATCCTGCTGGGCCTGTTCCCGGCGGTCGGTGCGGTGCTGCAACTGATGCCCAAGCCGGTGCTCGGCGGCGCCACCCTGATCATGTTCGGCACCGTGGCGGTCGCCGGCATCAAGATTCTCAGCGAAGCCGGTCTGCACCGTCGCAACGTGCTGATCGTGGCCATCTCCCTGGGCCTCGGCCTGGGAGTCGCCGGCGTACCGGAGGTGCTGTCGCACATGCCGGACGTGCTGAAGAACATCTTCGGCTCGCCGATCACCATCGGAGCCTTCAGTGCCATTGCGCTGAACATCTTCCTGCCCGACGAACAGCAGGAAGTGGAAGAAGACGACTACGACCCGGAGGCGCACCTGCACACCGTGCTGCAGAACCGCCAGGACGATAGCGTCGACGACAGCAGCCTCAAGAGCCTCGGCCGCGACCTGACCCCGGACGCGCGCACCAGCTGATCACGCCCCACCCGTCCACTCCTGGCAGCACGCTGCCGGGGGTACCCGTCTGCACGTCAAAAGAACAAGGAAAACCCATGAAACTCAAGCATCTGCCTCACTGCTTCGCCCTCTCTGCCGGACTGTTCTCCGGTCAGCAGGCGCTTGCCGGCGACCTGCTGCACTGGCAGGACAACAGCCTGTCCTACCTGTACGGCGAGAACTTCCAGCGCATGAACTTCAACGGCGAAGAGCAGCGCACCCAGACCACCTTCACCTTCGAGCATGCCAGTGGCTGGGCCTGGGGCGACATCTTCTACTTCCTCGACTACATCCGTACCGACAACGTGCAGACGCGCGGCAGCTTCGACAACGGCAGCTTCCGCCAGCACGAGCGCAACTCCTTCTACTACATGGAGTTCTCCCCGCGCGTGAGCCTGAGCTGGCTGACCGGGCAGGAGCTGGCCGTCGGCCCGATCAAGGACGTCTATGCCGCCTTCACCTACGAGAAAGGCGAAGGCGGCCCTGGGCCGGAGAACTACCTGTACGGCATCGGTCTGGACTGGGACGTACCGGGTTTCAACTTCTTCAAGACCAACCTGTACCAGGTGAAGATCAACAACCACACCTTCTTCGCCGACCGCAACAGCAACGGCTATGCGACCCAGCTGACGGTCAGCGCGGCCTATCCGTTCAGCCTGGGCGAACAGGACTTCCTGGTGGATGGCTTCGTCGACTGGCGCTCACCGTCCCGCGATGCCGGCACCCAGACCTCGGTAGGCTCCTCGATCCAGATCAAGTGGGATGCGGGCAAGGCGCTGTTCGGCAAGGAGCGCCAGCTCTACGTTGGCACCGAAGTGAACATGTGGCGCGCCAAGTACGGCGTGAAACCGGTAGACGGATCGGGTGACCGCTTCGACCAGACCGCCGTGCAGGCACTGGTCAAGTACCACTTCTGACCACTGCCGCAACGCACTTGGCCGATGTCGGGTAGGGACAGCGGCCGGGTAAAGGGGGGATCGGCGTTCGCGCCCTTCCCCCTTTTCTTCGTTTCGGGCGAGCCATCCCTGGCGTCCCGGACACACCTGCCTCGGCTGCAGCGCGCAGCCGCGTGCCGATCCGCAGCGCACCATTGCGACCCGCGCATGTCACCCCGGCACCGTATCGGTGCAGATCCGCAACCCTGCTGCCACCTTGAGGCATGCCTCTCTCCACGCATGAAACTGATCATTCGGTCAAGTTTTTGATCACAATATCTATGATTTTTGTGTTCAATCTTCAAGAAAACCATGTTCATCAAGGTTTTTTATGTGTACAAGACACTCAGGTTCCATCCGAAACACTGTCGAAGTGGCTGTATACACAAACCCAGTCACGAAGCGCATACAAAAGCGGAATGAAACCTGCAGGCAAACCTCCTCATACGCCACCGTGCGCAAGAACAATACTGGGAGCGGTTCATGTCCGACACTGACGACTTTCGCATCAAGCAGATCGACCCCACGCTGCATAACGAGGACCTCGCTCCACTGGCGCCGGAGAAGCGCACCTGGGGCTGGTTCGAGATATTCAACGTGTGGTCCAACGACATTCAGAGCCTGTTCGGCTACACCCTCGCCGCGACACTGTTCATCTCCTACGGGCTCAATGGCTGGGCGGTGCTGGCCGGCATCGTGCTGGCCGGCTTCATCGTCATGGGCCTGGTCCAGCTGACCGGCAAGCCCAGCGTCAAGTACGGCATCCCCTTCCCGGTGTTCGCCCGCGCCAGCATGGGTGTGCGCGGCGCCAACTTTCCTGCACTGGTACGCGGCATAGTCGCCATCTTCTGGTACGGCGTGCAGACCTACTTCGCCTCCACCGCCGTGGCGCTGCTGCTCAACTCGCTGCTGCAACCGCAGGAACCCGCCCTGTACCTCGGCCTGACCGCCATCGGCTGGCTGTCCTACGTGATCGTCTGCCTGTTCCAGGTCGGCCTGTTCATCTGCGGCATGAGCTGGATCACCCGCTTTCTCAACTGGGCCGGCCCGCTGGTCTACGTGGTGATGATCGCCCTGATGATCATGATCTGGTACCAGGCCGGGCCGAGCCTGCTGGGCGAGCTGGGCAACATCTTCCGTGGCAGCGGCGACTATGCCGCCGGGCCGGTGGCCGCCTTCTTCGCCGTGGTCGGCACCATGGTCGCCTACTTCGCCGCCGTGGTAATCAACTACGGTGACTTCGCCCGCTTCGTCAAAAGCGAAAGGCAGATGACCATCGGCAACTTCCTCGGCCTGCCGGTGAGCCTGGCGTTCTTCTCGCTGATCGCCCTGGTGATTACCGCCGGTACCGTGGTGGTGTTCGGCGAGACGCTGACCAATCCGACCGACATCGTCGCCCGGGTCGACAACCTGACCCTGACCATCATCGCCGCGCTGACCTTCTTCGCCGCCACCGTGGGCATCAACCTGGTGGCCAACTTCATCCCGCCGGCCTACGACCTGGCCAACCTCGCCCCCGCGCACATCAGTGCGCGCACCGGCGGCTTCATCACCGCGGCCATCGCCTTCTTCATCGGCGCCCTGTGGGTGGCCTTCATCAGCAACGTCGGCATCGCCGCCTTCGTCGATACCCTGGGCGCGGTACTGGCGCCGCTGTACGGCATCATCGTCGCCGACTACTACCTGGTACGCCGGCGCAAGCTCGACCTGCAGCAGCTGTTCAGCGCCGAGGTCGGCTCGGCCTACTACTTCGACGGTGGCTGGAACCGCAAGGCGCTGGTCGCGTTCGTCGTTGCTTCGCTGTTCTCGGTGGCCTCGGTCTGGGTTCCCGGTCTGAGCCAGCTGTCGGGCTACGCCTGGCTGCTCGGCGCCCTGCTCGGCGCGGTGCTGCACTATGGCCTGATGCACGGCCAGGCGCAGGCGCTGAAACGCGCCAACGCCAGCGCCTGAACCATCAACGCAGGGACGAAGCCGGCGCCTGTGCGCCGGCTTTGGCTTTCTGGCGTTCGAGAAAGTCGACCTTCCACTGCTCGAGCCCCATGTACTCGCTGTCCAGGTTGGCCTCGACCCGGTACTTCGCCTTGAGCGCCGCCACATCGGCCGAGCGTTCGCCGAGGAAGCGGTCGAAACGGGCGATCAGCTGCGGCTGACGCACGCTCGACAGGTGGAAGCTGCCACGGGTATGCGGCAGCTTGGGGTCGAACACCAGGGCACCGGGGCGCGCCCGGATGTTGTCGAGGTAGTGGGTCGCCACCACCACGTTGAAATAGGCACCATCGGTGTCCTGCTTCAGCGCCTGGCGAATCATCTGCCGCAGGTCGTCGCTGTAGCTCAGCTGGATCTGCCCGTCGTCGATGCGCTGCTCGTAGCCTCGCGGCGTCCAGCCCTGCACCATGGCCAGGCGATGAATGCTGTCCAGCGCCTGCCCCTGGCGTTGCGGCGCCACCAGCACGCCATCGACGTAATCGACCACCGCCGCACTGTAGTGCAGCGTCATGCCGACCTTCTGCGCGCCGGCCCAGAGCGGGCTGTCCGGGTACTTGAAGTCGATCTCGCCGCGCTGCAGGGCCGGCAGCAACTGCTCGACCGGCAGCGCCCTGTAGGTCAGATCGATGCCGCTGTCGGCGGCGAAGGCGTCCAGCACCTCACGGGCGAATCCCTGGTACTTGCCTCCCGCATCGAGGCTGTAATGCGGAGCGAACGGCAGGTCCTCCACCCCCACCACGTAGGTCTGCGCCCAGGCAGCGGGTGACAGCAGAACGGCAAACAGCAGACAGGGTCGTACGGGCTTCATTGCGAGCCTCCTTGTTTTTGTTGTGGGATTCCGATCAGGCCGTCTCAGCCGCCGGTCATGCTCATGAAGCGCACCACCTGCACCTGCTCGTCGCTGGCGAAGTGGTGCCGCTCGGGCTTCAGGCGCAGCGCCTCGACCAGCGCCTGGCGCAGGCGCTCGCCGTCACCCGGATGCGCGCGCAACAGGCGCTTGAGGTCCAGCGCATCGTCATGCCCGAGGCACAGCACCAGCTTGCCTTCGGCAGTGACCCGCACGCGATTGCAATCACCACAGAAGTTGTGGCTGTGCGGGGAAATGAAACCGACCTGGGTCTGCGTACCGACCACCTGCCAGTAGCGCGACGGCCCGCCGGTGACCTTGTTGCTGCGCACCAGCGCATGACGCTGCTCGATGCGCCGGCGCACCTCGTCACTGGAGCAGAAGGTCTGCTCGCGGCTGTGGCTGACCACGCTGCCCAGCGGCATTTCCTCGATGAAGCTGATATCCAGACCACGGGCGATGGCGAACTCGACCAGATCGAGCACCTCGTCGTCGTTGCGTCCGCTCTGCACCACGCTGTTGAGCTTGATCCGCTCGAACCCGGCAGCACGCGCCGCCTCGATGCCCGCCAGCACCTGCTCCAGCTTGTCGCGCCGGGTGAAGGCGGCAAAGCGCTCGCGTTGCAGGGAGTCCAGGCTGATGTTCAGGCGACGCACACCCGCTGCACGCAACGGCCCCGCCAGCTCGCCAAGCTGCGAACCGTTGGTGGTGATCGCCAGGTCCTCGAGTTCGTCCCGCGCGCCCAGGCGCTGCAGCAGGCTCAGGACGTTCTTGCGCACCAGCGGCTCGCCGCCCGTGATGCGGATGCGCCGCACGCCCAGCGCGATGAAGGCGTCGGCCACGGCATAGGCCTCTTCCAGGCTGAGGATCTGCTGGCGCGGCGCGAACTGCATGTCTTCGCTCATGCAGTAGGTGCAGCGAAAGTCGCAGCGATCGGTCACCGACAGACGCAGGTAGGTGATGCGACGACCGAACGGATCGACCAGTTGATGGGTGTGCACGGTGGGTCTCCTGCAGCGTCACGCGCCGAGACTTTCTTGTCATGGATATTGCTGCGCGGGATAAAAACAGAAAAGCGTTTTCTTGTATACAACAATTTGACCCAAGAGTCAGATAAGCGCCAGGCAGCCCGCAGCCGTTGCCTTGAGCCCCGCGCGGAGCCGGTGCTACCATGCCCGACCGCCGCCCGGCGGAAAAGGAAAACACAGGGCCTATGACCAGCATTCGCGAGCGTAACAAAGAGCTCATCCTGCGCGCAGCCAGCGAGGAGTTCGCCGACAAGGGCTTCGCCGCCACCAAGACCAGTGACATTGCGGCCAAGGCCGGCCTGCCCAAGCCCAACGTCTACTACTACTTCAAATCCAAGGAAAACCTCTACCGCGAGGTCCTGGAAAGTATCGTCGACCCCCTGCTGGCTGCATCGGCCCCCTTCAACCAGCCGGGCCACCCGAGTGAAGTGCTGACGGCCTACATCCGCTCGAAGATCCGCATCTCCCGCGAACTGCCGCACGCCTCCAAGGTATTCGCCAGCGAGATCATGCATGGCGCACCGCACCTGTCGCCGGAGCAGACCGAACAGCTCAACGCCCAGGCCAAGCACAACATCGCCTGCATCCAGCGCTGGGTGGACCAGGGGCTGATGGCCCCGGTCGATCCGCACCACCTGCTGTTCAGCATCTGGGCCGCGACCCAGACCTATGCCGACTTCGACTGGCAGATCTCCATCGTCACCGGCAAGGCCAGCCTGGACGATGCCGACTACGAAGCCGCCGCACAGACCATCATCCGCCTGGTGCTCAAGGGCTGCGACGTCGACCCGCTGCCATCGGGCGCCTCCGAGCTGGTGACCAGCGCCTAGATTGACGCAGGGGCATTCGTCGACTCTGCAGGAACGCTGCGTGCACCCGACCCGGCGTCGGGAAGATCGCGGGTTACCGCTGCAGCGTTCTGGTGGATGTGAAAAGCGACATCCACCCTACGTAGGATTCTGTTCAGCGTCAGGGGGTGGATCGCGCCGTGCCGATCCACCGCCCTGGTCGCCGCCCGCAGGAAATCCGGGGCGGCTGCCTGGTCCCTAGACCCCGGGATCCGCCTTCAGGCCAAGCGACTCCAGCGCGCCGAGCGCGCATTGCTCGTCGATGTCCGAGGTGTCGCCGGTAATGCCGACGGCGCCAATCACCGCGCCGTGCTCGTCGCGAATCAGCACGCCGCCCGGGGCCGGCACCAGGCTGCCCTCGGCCAGGGTGTTCACCGCGCCGATGAAGGCCGGACGCTGCTGCGCGTCGTTGGCGATCGCCCGCGAGCCCTTGCCGAGCGCCAGCGCACCCCAGGCCTTGCCGATGGCGATCTGCGGGCGCAGCAGGCTGGCGCCGTCCTCGCGCTGCAGGCTGATCAGGTGGCCGCCGGCATCCAGCACCGCCACCGTCAGCGGCGCGGCGCTGAGGTCACGCCCGACGGCCAGGGCATTGCGGGTGATGTTCACCGCTGTGGAAAGAGTGATCGTGGTCATGCAGGTTCTCCAGAAAAGCGAATGGGCATTCGCCGCACAGACCGGTGAAGGGCACCTCTATAAACGACCTGCGTTGCCATCGCGGCGTTAAAAGCAGGCTCAGAATGCTCATTTACAGCACGTAAACTGCGCTTCTTCGCCTGGTTTTGCCTTGCGCTGACTGCCTCGCCTACGTTTTTAGAGGTGCCCTGAACGTGTGCGGCATGGATAAGCGCCTTATGCAATAGCTGAAGAGAAGGCTTGTTGCAACAACAAAACACAAAATCAATAAAATATGTACACAATATCTTTATCTGAAAATCACAATCAAAGTATCGAGCATACGGGCTAGTCCGCCCGGTTCTCCCAGTACCCCGGCGTGTTGTAGATGTCCTTGAGATAGTCGATGAAGAAACGCACCTTGGCCGGCAGATAACGCTGCTGCGGATAGACCGCCTGGATGTCGTAGGCCGGGATCTCGTAATCGTCCAGCACCGTCACCAGCTCGCCCGCCTTGAGCTCCGCCTGGATCTCCCAGGTCGAACGCCAGCCGATGCCCAGCCCCTGCTTGACCCAGTTGTAGAGCAGCTCGCCGTCATTGCAGTCGAGGTTGCCCGCCACCTTCACCGCCACCTGACGCCCTTCGCGCAGGAAGGTCCAGCCACGCTGCTGACCGCCCTGCAGGTTGAACGCCAGGCAGTTGTGCCGCGCCAGATCCTCGAGGGTGCGCGGCACGCCATGCAGCTCGAAGTAGCCGGGTGCACCGCAGACCACGCGGCGATTGGGGAACAGCTTCACCGCGACGTAGTTGGGGTCGGTGACCTCGCCGATGCGGATGCCCATGTCGTAGCCCTGGCGCACCAGGTCGACCAGGCTGTCGGTGAAGTTGAAGGACAGCTTCAGGTCCGGGTAGCGCAGCAGGAAGGCCGCCGCATGCGGCGCGATGTGCCGCCTGCCGAACGCCGCCGGGGCGGACACCACCAGGTGCCCGCGCACCGACTTGCCGCCGCGGGCCACGCTGGCATCGGCTTCATCGAAGTCCTTGAGCAGGCTGCGTGCACGGTCGAGGTACTGCTCGCCCAGGTCGGTCAGCTGCAGGCCGCGCGTGGAGCGGTGCATCAGCTTGACGCCGAGATGGCGCTCCAGGGCATCCAGGCGCCGCCCCATCACCACGGGGGTCACGCCTTCGCTGAGCGCGGCGGCGGCAAAGCTGCCGTTGTCGGCGACCAACACGAAACTACGGATAAGGGTATGGCGGTCCATTCGATACTCCAGATATCGACAGAACTGAAGTATCCAACAATTCCGTCGTTCCGGTACAGCCGTCATCCTTGCTCCCAAGAAGAAAAACCACCGACTCGGAGAACAATGGTCATGGCCAGAATGAGAGCAATCGAGGCAGCCGTACTGGTGATGCGTCGCGAAGGTGTCGACACCGCATTCGGTGTCCCCGGTGCCGCCATCAACCCGCTCTACGCTGCACTGAAGAAACTCGGCGGAATCGATCACGTCCTGGCTCGTCACGTCGAAGGCGCCTCGCACATGGCCGAGGGTTACACCCGCACCAACGCCGGCAACATCGGCGTGTGCATCGGCACCTCCGGCCCGGCTGGCACCGACATGGTCACCGGCCTGTACTCGGCCAGCGCCGACTCCATCCCGATCCTGTGCATCACCGGCCAGGCACCGCGTGCACGCATGCACAAGGAAGACTTCCAGGCCGTCGACATCACCAGCATCGTCGGGCCGGTCACCAAGTGGGCGACCACCGTGATGGAGCCGGGCCAGGTGCCGCGCGCCTTCCAGCGTGCCTTCCAGGAAATGCGCAGCGGCCGACCGGGCCCGGTGTTGATCGACCTGCCGTTCGACGTGCAGATGGCCGAGATCGAGTTCGACATCGACGCCTACGAGCCGCTGCCGGTGGCCAAGCCGAGCACCACCCGCGTTCAGGCCGAGAAAGCCATCGCCATGCTCAACGAGGCCGAGCGCCCGCTGCTGGTCGCTGGCGGCGGCATCTTCAACGCCGACGCAGCGGACAAGCTGGTCGAGTTCGCCGAACTCACCGGCGTGCCGGTGGTGCCGACCCTGATGGGCTGGGGCGCGATTCCCGACGATCACCGGCTGATGGTCGGCATGGTCGGCCTGCAGACCTCGCACCGCTACGGCAACGCCACCCTGCTCGCCTCCGACCTGGTGTTCGGCATCGGCAACCGCTGGGCCAACCGCCACACCGGTTCGGTCGAGGTGTACACCGAAGGCCGCAAGTTCATCCACGTCGACATCGAACCGACGCAGATCGGCCGCGTGTTCAACCCGGACCTGGGCATCGTTTCCGACGCCGGCAAGGCGCTGGATGCCTTCCTTGAGGTCGCTCGCGAATGGAAGGCCGCTGGCAAGCTGAAGGACCGCAGCGCCTGGGTCGACAGCTGCCGCGAGCGCAAGCGCACGCTGCAACGCAAGACCCACTTCGACAACGTGCCGGCCAAGCCGCAGCGCGTGTACGAGGAGATGAACGAAGCCTTCGGCAAGGACACCTGCTACGTCAGCACCATCGGCCTGTCGCAGATCGCCGGCGCGCAGTTCCTGCACGTATACAAGCCGCGTCACTGGATCAACTGCGGCCAGGCCGGCCCGCTGGGCTGGACCATTCCGGCGGCCCTCGGCGTGGTCAAGGCCGACCCGGCACGCCAGGTCGTGGCGCTGTCCGGCGACTATGACTTCCAGTTCATGATCGAAGAACTGGCTGCAGGGGCGCAGTTCAACCTGCCGTACATCCACGTACTGGTGAACAACTCCTACCTGGGCCTGATCCGCCAGGCGCAGCGCGGCTTCGACATCGACTACTGCGTGCAGCTGGCGTTCGAGAACATCAACGCGCCGGAAATCAACGGCTACGGCGTCGACCACGTCGCGGTCGTCGAAGGCCTCGGCTGCAAGGCGATCCGCGTGTTCGACCCGAACGAACTGCAGAACGCCTTCGCCGAAGCCAAGCGCCTGATGGCCGAGCACCGCGTACCGGTGGTGGTCGAGGTGATCCTGGAGCGGGTCACCAACATCTCCATGGGCACCGAAATCAATGCCATCAACGAGTTCGAGGAACTGGCCGAGCGCGGCGTAGACGCCCCGACCGCCATCACGCTGCTGGATTGACGCAACCCATCCCCTCTCCCGCCTGCGGGCGGGGGGAGACACACGAAAGGAGCGACACCATGCCCCGTTTTGCTGCCAACCTGTCCATGCTGTTCACCGAGGTGGACTTCCTGGACCGTTTCGCCGCCGCCGCCGAAGCCGGCTTCAGCGGTGTGGAATACCTCTTCCCCTATGACTTCGCGGCAGAAGAGATCAAGGCCCGCCTGGATGCCAACGCCCTGAGCCAGGTGCTGTTCAACCTGCCAGCCGGTGACTGGGGCAAGGGCGAGCGCGGCATCGCCTGCCACCCGGATCGCGTCGAGGAGTTCCGCGCGGGCGTCGACCAGGCCATCGCCTACGCCCAGGTACTGGGCAACAAGCAGATCAACTGCCTGGCCGGCATCCGCCCGCAGGGCGTGGACTGCGCCACCGTGGAGAAGACCTTCGTCGACAACCTGCGCTATGCCGCAGGCAAGCTCGAAGCGGCCGGCATCCGCCTGGTCATGGAAGCCATCAACACCCGCGACATCCCCGGCTTCTACCTGAACAACACCCGCCAGGCCCTGGAGGTTCGCGACAAGGTCGGCAGCACCAACCTGTACCTGCAGTACGACATCTACCACATGCAGATCATGGAAGGTGACCTCGCCCGTACCGTCGAGACCAACCTGGCCGCCATCAACCACGTGCAGCTGGCCGACAACCCGGGCCGCAACGAGCCGGGTACCGGCGAAATCAACTACCGCTTCCTCTTCGAGCACCTGGACCGCATCGGCTACCAGGGCTGGGTCGGCTGTGAATACAAGCCGGCAACCACCACCGCTGCCGGCCTCGGCTGGATGAAAGCGCACAACGCAATCTGAAAGCTGCACCTGTAGGAGCGGATTCATCCGCGACCACCGGCGAAGCCGGTGCCACTCACCGCGGCGTCCGTTTCGCGGGTAAACCCGCCCCTACAGGCTCGGTTCATCACCTACAACGAGGTTATCTCTCATGGCTAAAATCGGATTCATCGGCACCGGCATCATGGGCAAACCCATGGCGCAGAACCTGCAGAAAGCCGGCCACACCCTGTTCCTCTCGGAGCACCACGACCCGGCTCCTGCCGACCTCCTGGCCGCCGGCGCCATCGCCCTGGCCAACCCACAGGAAGTCGCGCAGGAAGCCGAGTTCATCATCGTCATGGTGCCGGACACCCCGCAGGTCGAAGACGTGCTGTTCCGCGACAACGGCGTGGCGAGCGGCGTCGGTGCCGGCAAGGTGGTGATCGACATGAGTTCGATCTCCCCCACCGCCACCAAGGCCTTCGCCGAGAAGATCAAGGCCACCGGCGCCGCCTACCTGGACGCCCCGGTATCCGGCGGCGAAGTCGGTGCCAAGGCCGCGACCCTGTCGATCATGGTCGGTGGCTGCCCGAACGCCTTCGAACGCGCCCTGCCGCTGTTCCAGTCCATGGGCAAGAACATCACCCGCGTCGGCGGCAACGGCGACGGCCAGACCGCCAAGGTGGCCAACCAGATCATCGTCGCCCTGAACATCCAGGCCGTGGCCGAAGCCCTGCTGTTCGCCGCCCGCAACGGCGCCGATCCGGCCAAGGTGCGTGAAGCGCTGTCCGGTGGTTTCGCCGGCTCGAAGATCCTCGAAGTGCACGGCGAGCGCATGATCAAGGGCACCTTCGATCCTGGCTTCCGCATCAGCCTGCACCAGAAGGACCTCAACCTGGCGCTGTCCGGTGCCCGCGAGCTGGGCCTGAACCTGCCCAACACCGCCAATGCCCAGCAGGTGTTCAGCACCTGCGCAGCCCTCGGCGGCAGCGGCTGGGATCACTCCGCCCTGATCAAGGGTCTGGAGCACATGGCCAACTTCAATATCCGCGGCGAGTAACACAGCGCCCTCTCCCCCGCCCCCTCTCCCGTAAACGTGAGAGGGGAGACAAGCAGCTTGGCGTTGCACGGATTTTCGGCGTACGCCAAACAAGTCCCCTCTCCCACTTGTGGGAGAGGGTCAGGGAGAGGGGCTTTGCTGTTCGCCCACCCTTTCGACCTTCCTGGCAGGAGGTGTCACGGCCCGATTGCCAGGTTGGTCGATTCCATTCCCCAGGTGCTGCCAGGCGGCGCCTGGGGAATGGAATCGATCCAGCATCACCCTGACGGACATGCCGCGCAGGCACCCCGACTCATCGACTCCTACGCGGCCTGCCCGCCTCCCTCATCCGGCGCTTCGCGCCACCTGCTCCCGCCAGGAGAAGGCCATGAAGAAAGGCGTCGCTGCGCGACTCTCAAGCCAAGACCAAGAGAACACCGCCATGACCTTCGATCCGCAACGCCTGCTGCGCGACCTGTTCGCCACCGCCATCGCCGCCGCGCATCCGCGCCAGGTGCTGGCCGACCACCTGCCCGCCGACCGCAGCGGCCGCGTCATCGTCATCGGTGCCGGCAAGGCAGCTGCAGCCATGGCCGAGGTCATCGAGCAGGAGTGGCAAGGCGAGGTGAGCGGCCTGGTGGTGACCCGCTACGAACACGGCGCCGAGTGCAAGAAGATCGAAGTGGTGGAAGCCGCCCACCCGGTGCCGGACGACGCCGGCGAGCGCGTAGCGCGTCGCGTGCTGGAGCTGGTGTCCAACCTCTCGGAAGACGACCGGGTGATATTCCTCCTCTCCGGCGGCGGCTCCTCGCTGCTGGCCCTGCCGGCGGCGGGCATCTCGCTGACCGACAAGCAGGCGATCAACAAGGCGCTGCTGAAATCCGGCGCCACCATCGGCGAGATGAACTGCGTGCGCAAGCATCTCTCGGCGATCAAGGGCGGCCGTCTGGCCAAGGCCTGCTGGCCGGCCACCGTCTACACCTACGCCATCTCCGACGTGCCCGGCGACGAAGCCACGGTGATCGCGTCCGGCCCCACCGTGGGCGACCCGACCACCTCGGCCGAGGCCCTGGCGATCCTCGCGCGCTACGCCATAGACATCCCGAGCAACGTGCGCAGCTGGCTGCAGGACCCGCGCTCGGAAACGGTCAAGCCGGGTGATCCGGTACTCGCCCGCAGCCACTTCCAGCTGATCGCCACCCCGCAGCAGTCACTCGACGCCGCTGCCGCCAGGGCCGAGGCCGCTGGCCTGCCGGTGCTGATCCTCGGCGACCTGGAAGGCGAATCGCGCGACGTGGCCAAGGTGCACGCCGGTATCGCCCGCCAGGTGCAGCTGCACGGCCAGCCGATCAAGCCGCCGTGCGTGATCCTCTCCGGGGGCGAAACCACCGTGACCGTGCGCGGCAACGGGCGCGGCGGGCGCAACGCCGAGTTCCTCCTCAGCCTCACCGACAGCCTCAAGGGCCTGCCCGGTGTCTATGCGCTGGCTGGCGACACCGACGGCATCGACGGCTCCGAAGACAACGCCGGCGCCATCATGACGCCCTACAGCTATGCCCGTGCCGGCATCAAGGGCCTGTCGGCCCGCGACGAACTGGACAACAACAACGGCTACGGCTACTTCGCCGCCCTCGACGAACTGATCGTCACCGGGCCGACCCGTACCAACGTCAACGATTTCCGCGCTCTCCTGATTCTCGAGGCCCCAACCCAATGAACGCTGACAAGAAAGTGAAGATCCTCGCCACCCTCGGCCCGGCGATTCGCGACGCCGCGCATATCCGCCAGCTGGTGGAGGCCGGGGTCAACCTGTTCCGTCTCAACTTCAGCCACGGCGAACATACCGATCATGCCCAGCGCTACCAGTGGGTACGCGACGTGGAGCGCGAGCTGAACCAGCCCATCGGCATCCTCATGGACCTGCAGGGGCCGAAACTGCGCGTCGGCCGCTTTGCCGAAGGCAAGGTGCAACTGGTCAACGGCCAGAGCCTGCGCCTGGATCTGGACGCCACGCCCGGTGACGCCAGCCGGGTCAACCTGCCTCACCCGGAAATCATCGAGGCCCTGCAGCCGGGCATGAGCCTGCTGCTGGACGACGGCCGCCTGCGCCTGAAGGTGACCGGCAAGCAGCGCGACGCCGTGGACACCTGCGTGGTGGCCGGTGGCGAGCTGTCCGACCGCAAGGGCGTCAACGTGCCCGAGGCCGTGCTGCAGCTGTCGCCGCTGACCGAGAAGGACCGCCGCGACCTGGCCTTCGGTCTGGAGCTGGGCGTGGACTGGGTGGCGCTGTCGTTCGTGCAGCGCCCCGAGGACATCGTCGAAGCCCGCGAACTGATCGGTGGCAAGGCCTTCCTCATGGCCAAGATCGAGAAACCCTCGGCCGTCACCCACCTGGAAGACATCGCCAGGCTGTGCGACGCCATCATGGTCGCGCGCGGTGATCTGGGCGTGGAAGTGCCGGCGGAGAACGTGCCACGCATCCAGAAAGACATCGTGCGCACCTGCCGTCAGCTCGGCCGTCCGGTGGTGGTGGCCACGCAGATGCTCGAGTCGATGCGTTTCTCCCCGGCGCCGACCCGGGCCGAAGTCACCGACGTGGCCAACGCCGTGGCCGAAGGCGCCGATGCGGTGATGCTGTCGGCAGAAACCGCCTCCGGCGACTATCCGCTGGAAACCGTGCAGATGATGAGCAAGATCATCCGCCAGGTGGAGAGCGGCCCGGACTACCAGAGCCAGCTCGACGTCGGCCGGCCGCAGGCCGAAGCCACGGCCAGCGATGCCATCAGCTGCGCCATTCGCCGCATCAGCTCGATCCTGCCGGTGGCCGCGCTAGTCAACTACAGCGAGTCCGGCGCCAGCAGCCTGCGTGCCTCGCGGGAACGGCCGAAAGCCCCGATCCTGAGCCTGACGCCGAGCCTGACCACCGCCCGCCGCCTGACCGTGGCCTGGGGCATCTACTCGGTGGTCAACGAACGCCTGCGCAAGGTCGAGGAAGTCACCAGCACCGCCCTGGAGATCGCCCAGGCCCAGGGCATGGCCAAGCGCGGCGAGACGGTGGTGATCACCGCCGGCGAACCCTTCGGCCAGCCAGGCAGCACCAACAGCCTGAGGATCGAAACGCTGCATTGAGGCGTAGCCCGGATGAAATCCGGGAATGCCCCAGCCTCCCGTCCGGGATTCCAGCCGGGCTACTCACTGAGCCGGCGGCCCTGCACAGAGCCGTCGAGCCGCCCGGACGGCACCCCTCTCCCGCGAACGGGAGAGGGGTTGGGGGAGACAGCTCTCTTGGCACATCGATCATGCGTCCACTGACAACCGCCTACCCCGCCCTGCAGAGCCTGCGCGCCCTGCTCAGCGGCTTCGCCCAGATATTCCTCCAGCAGCACCCGGGCTGTGGCCTGCTGGTGCTGCTGGCCATCCTCGTCGGCGCGCCGGAGCTGCTCGCCGGCGCCCTGCTCGGCGGCCTGACCTCGACCCTGGTCGCGCAGCGCCGCGGTTACCCACCTGCGGACATCGCCATCGGCCTGTACGGCTACAACGGCATCCTGCTCGGCCTGCTGCTCAGCCTGAAACTGCCCTGGACACCACTGTTGCCCGTGCTGATCGTCACCAGCGCCGGCCTTTCCAGCCTGTTGCTGGCCCCCTGGATGCAGCGCATGCGCCAACAGGGCTGGCTACCGGCCTTCACCTTCCCCTTCGTGCTGCTGGGCTGGTTGCTCCTGGCGCTGACGGCCCAGCTGCAATGGCCGACCGACACACCACCAGCGCCCCCCGGCATACCTGAGCTGAACGCGCTGCAGCTGCTGCTGGCCGTGCTGCGCGGCCTCGGCCAGGTCATCTTCCTCGACTCGCCACAGGCCGGACTGTGCCTGCTGCTCGGCCTGCGTCTGGCCGATGGCCGTGCGGCCTTCTGGGCGCTGCTCGGCTCGAGTGGCGGGCTCGCCCTGGCAATCACCCAGGGCTGGCCCGACGAGGGGGCACTGGCCGGCCTGTTTGGTTACAACGCCAGCCTCGCGGCCATCGCCCTGGCCCAGGTGCACCGCAGCCCGCTGGCACCGGCAGCGGGCATCCTCCTCGCCCTGATCCTGCAGCCGGGTTTCAGCGCCGTCGGGCTGCCGGCCCTGACCATGCCGTTCATCCTGACCTGCTGGCTGATCAGAGCCGGCGCACAAAGCTGGCAGCGCGCAGTGAAGGACAGCACGCCGACAGGTTAATATCGCGCCATGAGCCGCTCAGGGAACCCCAGGATCATGGACAGACGCACACTCGGCCTCGGCCTGCTGCTGGCTGCAGCCACGGCCAGCGCAGAAACCAGCCCCAGCCTGATCGGCCCGGTCAGCGATATCCTCGTCAGCGAGGATCGCAGCGGCCCACAGCAGGAGGGCTGCCAGACGTTCACCGTCAGCGCGGCGATGGTCGCTGACTTCCTGCGCCACGCCATCCTCATCACGCCGCGCCAGGAACACGACTGGTACCTCTACGGCCCCTGCCAGGCTCACGGCACCTTGCGCACGCGCTACGGGGAATGGCAGTGGCAGTTGCTCAACCTGGGCACGGCACGCATCACCGCAGTGACCGGTGACAGCTTCATCCTGGCCGACCCACGGGAGGAGTCGTCGCTGGAAGGCGAGTAGCCTGGGCAGGCGCGCAGGAGGCGATCGTCCCTTGCCCTCTCCCCCCTTCCTGCCTAGGCTGTGCCCCTTTTCAGATTTCGGACATTGCCATGGACAATCGGCAGAGCTGGCGTCAGCGCCTGTACATCATCATCTTCGAGACCAGCACGCCGGCAGCGCAGCGCTTCGACAACTGGCTGCTGGTGGCCATCCTCACCAGCCTGGTGGTGGTGATGCTCGACAGCATCGAACGCTTCCACAACCAGTACGCCGGGCTGTTCAGTGCGCTGGAGTGGTTCTTCACCGCACTGTTCGCGGTCGAATACGCCTTGCGCCTGTACTGCTCGCCCAAGCCGCTGCGCTATGCCTTCAGTTTCTTCGGCCTGGTCGACCTGCTGGCCGTGCTGCCGGCCATCCTGGCGCTGATGTTCGCCGACGCGCAGTACCTGATGATCGTCCGCGCGATCCGCATGGTGCGCATCTTCCGCGTGCTCAAGCTGCGCCACTACCTGACCCAGGCCAATTTCCTGCTGGTGGCGCTACGCGGCAGCAAGCAGAAGATCATCGTCTTCCTGGTCAGCGTCTCTACCCTGGTCACGGTGTTCGGCGCGCTGATGTACGTGGTCGAAGGCCCGGCCCACGGCTTCACCAGCATCCCCACCAGCATCTACTGGGCAGTGGTGACGCTGACCACCGTGGGCTTCGGTGACATCACGCCGAAGACGCCGCTGGGGCAGATGCTGGCGACGATGGTGATGATCACCGGCTACTCGATCATCGCCGTGCCGACCGGCATCTTCACCGCGGAACTGGCCAATGCCATGCGCCAGGATGGCCAGATGGAGCACGACTGCCCGCACTGCCGCAAACCCCGCCACGAGCACAGTGCGGCGTTCTGCAACCGCTGCGGCGGACCGCTGTTCACGCGCTGCGATCCAGCCTCTTCAGCGCCTCGCGACAGGCGTGAAACAGACTGAAGCAAAACCGATGGGCCAGCGCGTGGTCATAGAGTCGCCCGCTGGGCTATAAAGCCGCCTTTTTTACGCTGAAGGAAGCGCCATGGCCGTTACCACCAATGAAACCACGGCGCCTGCCAAGGCGGCGTGGATTGGCCTGATTCTCGGGCCACTGCTGCTGCTCGCCTGCCTGCTCACGGAACCGCCTGCCGGACTCTCCAGTGCCGCCTGGGCCACCATCGGCCTGACCCTGCTGATGGCGACCTGGTGGTCCACCGAGGCCATCCCGATCCCGGCCACGTCGCTGCTGCCGATCCTGCTGATCCCGGCGCTGGGCATCGACAGCCTCAACGCCGCCAGCGCGCCCTACGCCAACCCGACCATCTACCTGTTCCTCGGCGGTTTCATCCTCGGCCTGGCCATGGAACGCTGGAACCTGCACAAGCGCATCGCGCTGATGACGCTGCTGGCCGTGGGCAGCAAGCCGAGCCGGCAGATCGCCGGCTTCATGCTGGCCACCGCCTTCCTCAGCATGTGGGTGAGCAACACCGCCACGACCATCATGATGCTGCCCATCGGCCTGTCGGTGGTGGCCATGCTTGCCGGCGAACAGGACTCCGGTGGCGCCGAGCGCGAGCGCTTCGCCACCGCACTGCTGCTGGCCATCGCCTACGCCGCCAGTATCGGCGGCATCGCTACGCTGATCGGCACGCCGCCGAACGCGTTGCTGGCGGCCTTCCTGGACGAGAACTACGACGTGCAGATCGGCTTCGGCCAATGGATGCTGCTGGGCCTGCCCGTGGCGTTCGTGATGCTGGTGCTCACCTGGTGGTGGCTGACCCGTGGTGGCTTCAAGCTGGCCGGCCACGACAGCTCGCAGCTGATCCGCAGCGAGCTGGCCGAACTCGGCCCACTGAGTCGTGGCGAGAAGCTGGTGGCCCTGGTGTTCGTGCTCACCGCCCTGGCCTGGGTGTTCCAGCCGCTGATCGCCGACAAGTTACCCGGTGTCAACGACACCAGCATCGCCATCGCAGCCGCCATGGCCCTGTTCATCATCCCGGTGGACACCCGCAAGCGCGTGTTCCTGATGAACTGGGAAAGCGCCAGCAAGCTGCCCTGGGGCGTGCTGCTGCTGTTCGGCGGCGGCCTGTCGCTGGCCAGCGTGATTCGCAGCACCGGCCTGGCCGAGTGGATCGCGCAGAGCCTGGGGGCGCTGGGCGCCCTGCCGGTGATCGCGATGATCGGCGTGGTGGTCCTGGTGATCATCTTCCTCACCGAGGTGACCTCCAACACCGCGACCGCCGCCGCCTTCCTGCCGCTGCTCGGCGCCCTCGCCGTGTCCCAGGGGATGCCGGCGGAACTGCTGGCGATTCCCGCCGCCATCGCCGCCAGCTGCGCCTTCATGATGCCGGTGGCGACGCCACCCAACGCCATCGTGTTCGGCACCGGGCACATGAAGATCCAGTCGATGATCAAGGCGGGCTTCGCCCTCAATCTGTTCGGCGTGGTGCTGGTGACGCTGATCTGCTACCTGCTGGTAGGGCTGATCTGGGCGCACTGATCCCGGCTCGCACAAACGAAAAACGGCGCCTGCGGGCGCCGTTTTCATATGCGGGGACCGCCTGATCAGCGGTTCTGATAGTGGCGGAACAGCCCGGGCGGAATGCCACTGCTGTCGGTCGCCTGCCAGGGACCGGCCACGCGGGGCGACCAGCTCCAGCCACCGTCGAAGCGATAGAAGACGCGCTCACGGTAGTACAGGTCCCGCGCGCCTTCGACCACGTAGACCCCCAGCGCCGGGCTCCAGTGGCTCTTCACCCCAGGCGGCGGCGCATAACGCGGATGCGAGGGCTGCTGGACCGGCGGCAGATCGTCGATCGGTGTGTTCGGCTGCTGCAGCACGCAGCCGCTCAGGCCGAATCCGAACAATGCCGCCAGCACCAGGCGCTTCATTGCACCTGCCCTTCGCGGCTGTCGATCAACAGCGTCTGGGTCTCACGTGCGGTGTTGGCCACCGGGCCGACCTGGCCCGTCCACTCGCCCTGGGTGGCATTGCCGGCGCGGGATACGCGGGCCACCAGCTGTACCTGATCGAACCGGGAGATCTTCAGTTCCGGCATCATCGCGTCGACATCCGAAAGGCTGATCCGGGCCGGCAGGTCGGAGACCTTCAGGCGTTTGACCGCCAGCGGCATCGGCGGACCGCTGAGGGCACGGGCGAAGACGAACACGGCATCATCCGGCTGCACGTTCTTCTGCACCTCGGGCGACAACGATACGCTGACCTCCAGCGCATGCACCTTGGCACCCGGTTCGGCGACAGCACTGGCCTGCCCGGCATCGCCCATCTGCTCGCGAGCCCGCTCGATACCACCGACGATGGCGGCACGCGACGGGTCCTGCTCCGGCAGCACCGCGACCAGGCGCTCCCAGTAGCGCACGGCATCCGCATAGCGCTGGCTTTCGTAGGCCGCGATGCCCAGCAGACCCAGGCTGGTCACCTCCTGCGGATCGCCCTTGAGCGCCTCGTCGGTGAGCGCCTGCAGACGCTCGCTCCATTGCTTGCCTTCGGCGAAGTACAGCGCCTGCGCCCACTGACCAAGCAGCTCCGGCGCACGCCCGGCCAGGTTCACCGCCTGTTCGAACGCCTTGGCGGCGTCGCCTGCACGCTCCTGCGCCATGTAGGTACGTCCGAGGAAGTACCAGGCCTCGGCGGACTGCGGCTGCTCCTTGACCGCCTGCTCCAGGCGCGCGGTCATTTCCTCGATGCTCTGCGGCTGCTGGGCCGCCAGCAGGCGCGTCTGCTCGAGCTCGTCGATGGCGCCCCAGTGCAGGTACAGGCCGACACCCAGCACGGGCACCAGCAAGGCGGCGAACAGCGGAATCTTGCCGCCCAGCACACTGCTGCGGCGCTGCACGCCCTCGGTGTCGTCCAGCAATTCGCGGGCAGCTTCGGCACGGCCGGCCTCGAGTTGCGCGTCGTCGAGCACACCTGCCTGGCGCTGGGATTCCAGCTCCTGCAGGCGCTCCTGGTACAGGGTGACGTTGAGCGCGGTGCGGTCTTCTTCGGCCTGCAGCTTGCGGATGCGCAGCACAGGAATGAGCAGAAACGCCAGGGCAGTCAGCAACAGCAGCCCGGCGGGCAACCAGAAATCGATCATCGGTCTTTCTTGTCCTGAGAAGCTTGGTCGAGCAGCGCGGCGAGTCGCGCCTGCTCATCAACGGAGAGGCCTGCGTCGGCACGGTCCTTCTGCTGGCCACGGCGGCGCAGCACGATCACGCAGAGCACCACGAAGCCGATCAACAGTAACCCGGCCGGGCCGTACCAGAGCAGCAAGGTGCGGCTGGTCACGGGGGGGTTGTAGAGCACGAAGTCGCCATAGCGGGCGACCAGGAAGTCGATGATCTGTGCGTCCGTCTTGCCCGCCTCGACCATCTGGTAGACCTCGTCGCGCAGGTCCATGGCAATCGGCGCGTTGGAGTCGGCGATATTCTGGTTCTGGCACTTCGGACAACGCAGCTCTTCCACCAGGGTGCGGTAGCGCTGACGCTCCGCCTCGCTGGCGAATTCGTAGGTATCGATGGCCGCATGGGCCACGGCCACCAGGCCCAATGCCAGGCCGGCAGCAAGCAACAGACGCTTCATGGCCGGGCCTCATCGACGAGTTGCTGATAGATCGGTGCCAGTTGCTCGCGCCACACGCGCTCGTCGATGGTGCCGACGTACTTGTGGCGAATGATGCCCTTGGCATCGACGAAGAAGGTTTCCGGCGCGCCGTACACGCCGAGGTCGAAGCCCAGGCTGCCCTTGGCATCTTCGATGTTGAGCTGATAGGGGTTGTGCAGTTCGCGCAGCCACTTCTGTGCGGGCTCGCGCTGATCCTTGTAGTTCACCCCGTGGATCACCACACCGGCCTCGGCCAGCTTGTTCAGCACCGGATGCTCGTGGCGGCACGACGGACACCAGGTGGCCCAGACGTTGACCAGGGCCGGCTTGCCCTTGATGTCGGCCTCGCTGATGGCGCGTTCGGGGTCCTCCAGCGACGGCAGGCTGAAGGCCGGGAACGGCTTGCCGATCAGCGCCGAGGGCAATTCCGACGGATCGAGGAACAGGCCACGATAGAGGAACACGGCAATCGCCAGGAATGCCAGCAGCGGCAACAGCATCAGTAGACGTTTCATGCGCTGGCCTCCTGCAGACCCAGTACCTCGCGCACGCGGGTGCGCACCTTGATCCGGTAGCGTTTGTCCGCGGCAGCCAGCAAGCCGCCGAAGGCCATCAGCAGGCCGCCCAGCCAGATCCAGCGCACGAACGGCTTGATGTGCACGCGAACGGCCCAGGCGCCCTGCTCCAGAGGCTCGCCGAGGGCGACGAAGAGGTCACGGGTGAACCCGGCATCGATGCCGGCCTCGGTCATGGTCGCCTGCTGCACGGTGTACAGACGCTTCTCGGGATACAGCACCTTGACCTCGCGCTCGCCGTCGAAGACGCGCACCGTGCCCTTGTCGGAGATGAAGTTCGGGCCCTCATGATGCACCGCACCATCGAACTGGAAGCGATAGCCGGCCAGCTCCACCGAGTCACCCGGCGCCATGCGCAGGTCGCGCTCGTAGCTGCCCAGGCTGGTCAGCACCACACCGAGGGCGCATACGGCGAAACCGAAATGCGCCAGCTGCATGCCCCAGTAGCTGCGGCCCAGGCTCGGCAGGCCCTTGAGCAGGCCCTTGTGGCGGGTCTTGTCGAGGATGTCGCGCACCCCCGCGAGGATCACCCAGAAGGCCAGCACGCACACAGCCAGCACCGCCCAGTGGAAATCGCCGTGGACGAAGGTGGCAATGGCCGCCAGCACCACGCTGGCCACCAGCACCGGGGTCAGCATGCTGCCCAGCCACTTCAGCGGCGTATCCTTCCAGCGCACCAGCACGCCGACGCTGATCACCGCCATCAGCAGCGCCATCAGGGGCAGGAACAGCGCGTTGAAATACGGCGGGCCGACCGACAGCTTGGCGCCGGTCAGGGCATCGAGCACCAGCGGGTACAGCGTACCGAGCAGGATCATCGCGGCGGACACCACCAGCACGATGTTGTTGACCAGCAGCAGCGTCTCGCGCGACCACAGGCCGAAGCCGACCTGGCTCTTGACCACCGGCGCGCGCACGGCGAACAGCGCCAGCGATCCGCCGACCACCACCAGCAGGAAGGCGAGGATGAACACGCCCCGCTCCGGGTCGGTGGCGAAGGCGTGCACCGAGGTCAGCACACCGGAGCGCACCAGGAAGGTCCCCAGCAGGCTCAGGGAGAAGGCCGCGATGGCCAGCAGCACCGTCCAGCTCTTGAATACGCCACGTTTCTCGGTCACCGCCAGCGAGTGGATCAGCGCGGTGCCCACCAGCCAGGGCATGAAGGAGGCGTTCTCCACCGGGTCCCAGAACCACCAGCCGCCCCAGCCCAGTTCGTAGTAGGCCCACCAGCTACCGAGGGCGATGCCGATGCCGAGGAAGGCCCAGGCAACGATGGTCCAGGGCCGCGACCAGCGTGCCCAGGCCGCGTCCAGCTTGCCGCCGAGCAGCGCGGCGATGGCGAAGGCGAAGGCCACCGAGAAACCGACGTAGCCCATGTACAGCATCGGCGGATGCACGATCAGGCCGAAGTCCTGCAGCAACGGGTTGAGGTCGCGGCCGTCGATCGGTGCGTTCGGCAGCAGGCGCTCGAAGGGGTTGGAGGTGATGATCAGGAACAGCAGGAAGCCGACACTGATCATGCCCATCACGGCCAGCACGCGGGCGAGCATCTCCTCCGGCAGATGCCGCGAGAAGATCGATACGGCGAAGGTCCAGCCAGCGAGGATCAGCGCCCACAGCAGCAGGGAACCCTCGTGAGCGCCCCATACGGCACTGAACTTGTAGTACCAGGGCAGCGCGGTGTTGGAGTTGCTGGCGACGTAGGCGACGGAGAAGTCGTCGACCATGAAGGCGTAGGTCAGGCACAGGAAGGAGAACAGCAGGAAGGCGAACTGCCCCCAGGCAGCCGGCTGCGCCAGGCTCATCCACTGGTGGTCACCGCGCCAGGCGCCGATCAGCGGCAGCGTCGCCTGCACCAGGCACAGGCACAGCGCCAGGATCATCGCCAGATGGCCGAGCTCGGGGATCATTGCGCACGCTCCTGCTGATAGCCCTGTTTGGCGGCCTTGGCCTCATCGTGTTTCTGCATCATCCCGCTCTTTTCCAGCGCCTGCATGACTTCAGGCGGCATGTAGTTCTCGTCGTGCTTGGCCAGCACCTCGTCAGCCACCAGCACGCCGTCTTCGTTGACCCGACCCAGGGCGACGATGCCCTGCCCTTCACGGAACAGGTCCGGCAGGATGCCGTGGTAGCGAATGGTCACGCCGTGAGCGCCGTCAGTGACGACGAAGTCCACTTGCAGCGAATCCGCCGAACGCTTCACCGAGCCCTCTTCCACCAGACCACCGGCGCGGATGCGGGTATCGACCGGCGCCTCGCCGGCCGCGATCTGCGTCGGCGTGTAGAACAGGTTGATGTTCTGCTGCAGCGCGCTCAGTGCCAGGGCAACGGCGATGCTGACGCCACAGAGAATGGCCAGGACGATGTACAGGCGTTTCTTGCGAACCGGATTCACTTCGACTTCTCCCGGCGCAAACGGCGCGCCTCGTCTTGCAGATAACGGCGGCGTGCCAGGATCGGCAGCACCACATTCAACGCCAGGACGACCAGGCTGATGCCATAGGCGCTCCAGACGTAGGCGCCATGGGTGCCCATGGCGAGAAACTCGGAGAACGACGCGAAACTCATGCCTTGCCCTCCACCAGCGCCTGCACTTCAGCCTTGACCCAACTGCTGCGGGCCTCGCGTTTGAGCACTTCCAGGCGCATGCGATAGAGCAGCACGGCGCCGAAGAAACAGTAGAAACCCAGCACCGCGAGCAGCAACGGCAGCCACATCTCGACCGGCATCGCCGGTTTCTCGGTGATCTTGAAGGTCGCGCTCTGGTGCAGCGAGTTCCACCACTCGACCGAGTACTTGATGATCGGAATGTTGACCACGCCGACGATGGCCAGCACGGCGCAGGCCTTGGCGGCGCTGTCGCGGTTGCTGATGGCGTTGCCCAGGGCGATGACGCCGAAGTAGAGGAACAGCAGGATCAGCATCGACGTCAGGCGCGCGTCCCAGACCCAGTAGGTGCCCCAGGTCGGCTTGCCCCAGATGGCGCCGGTGACCAGCGCGATCGCCGTCATCCAAGCGCCGACCGGCGCGGCCTGTTGCAAGGCGACATCGGCCAGCTTCATCTTCCAGACCAGCCCGACCAGGCCGGCGACGGCCAGCATGACGTAGATGGACTGGGCCAGGAAGGCCGCAGGAACGTGGATGTAGATGATGCGGAAGCTGTTGCCCTGCTGGTAGTCCGGCGGCGCGAAGGCCAGGCCCCAGACCAGGCCGACGGCGATCAGCAGCAGCGCCGCGACGCTCAGCCAGGGCAGCCAGCGGCCGCTCATCTCATAGAACCACTTGGGCGAACCCCACTTGTGAAACCACGTCCAGTTCATTCAGTCGACTCATCATCTGTAACGTGGCCCGGACTGTATCCGGGCTACGCATCACGGTTCGTTCTTATTCGCCGACGCTGATGGTCAGGCCAGCGGCAATTGCAAAAGGTGTCAGCGTCACCGCCAGGGCAGTGAGGCTGGCCAGCCACAACAGGTGGCCGCCAGCCGGCAATCCTTGCAAGGCCGCCTGCAGAGCCCCGCTACCGAGAATCAGCACCGGGATGTACAGCGGCAGAATCAGCAGCGCCAGCAACAACCCGCCGCGCTTGAGACCTACGGTGAGGGCTGCGCCCACCGCGCCGAGCAGGCTCAGCACCGGCGTGCCGAGCAACAACGACAGCAGCAGGACCGGCAGGCAGCGCCCGGGCAAACCGAGCATCAGGGCCAGCAGGGGCGCCAGCAACACCAGCGCCAGGCCGCTAAACAGCCAGTGTGCCAGCACCTTGGCCAACACCAGAAGAGGCAGGGGGTGCGACGAAAGGACCCACTGCTCCAGCGAGCCGTCCTCGAAATCACTGCGGAACAGCCCGTCCAGCGAGAGCAGCACGGCCAGTAGCGCCGCTACCCAGAGCAGGCCGGGAGAAAGGGTTTGCAACAATTGCGTCTCCGGCCCGACCGCCAGGGGGAACAGGGCGATGACGATGGCGAAGAACACCAGCGGGTTGGCCAGGTCGGATGGGCGACGGGCCAGCAGGCGCATCTCGCGGCTGAGCAGTTGCGTGAAGACGTTGCTCATGCGGCGTGTTGCCCCAGATCGAGTTCGCGGTAGGTGGCCGGCTTGTGCGCGAGGCTGTGGTGAGTGGTCAGCACCACCACGCCGCCCTGCTCGCAGTGGCGCGCCAGATGTGCCTCCAGTTGCGCCACGCCATGCTTGTCCAGGGCGGTGAACGGCTCGTCGAGCACCCACAGCGGCGGCGTGTCGGGCAGATACAGCCGGGCCAGGGCGACGCGGCGCTGCTGCCCGGCGGACAGGGTGTGGCAGGGCACGTCCTCGAAACCACGCAGGCCTACCGCCTCCAGCGCCTGCCAGATCGCCTCGCGGTCGGCCGCACGATGCAGGGCGCACAGCCAGGCCAGGTTCTCCTCGGCAGTCAGCAGGCCCTTGATACCGGCCGCGTGGCCGATCCACAGCAGGTCATGCGCCAGTTCGCTGCGTTGCTGCGCCAGCGCCCGCCCCTGCAACAGGATGTCGCCCGCCGTCGGCTGCCGCAGGCCGGCCAGCAGGCGCAGCAGGCTGGTCTTGCCGCTGCCGTTGGGGCCGCTGATCTGCAGCATGTCCCCGGCCTGCAGGGCGAAATCCAGATGCTCGAACAACATGCGCCAATCCCGCTCACAGCTGAGCGCTACGGCTTCGAGAAAGGGAACGGTACGGGTCATCGATACCTGGCAGGGTTAAAGTAGGCAGAGTCCAGGCCGCTATACTGACGCGAGCCGGAAGTACGGTGCGGAACGGGGCGGCATTATACATGTCGCATCACTGTCCCCGCAGTCAGCATTTTCGACAGGTTGTTAACAGACTTTCGACCAAGAGCCCAGATGAGCGAAATCAGCAGCCCACGTCCGCTTCCCTCCTCGCCACCGGTGATTCGCAGCACGGTGACGGCCGCTGACCTGGCCGTGCGCCTGCTGCAGCCACTGGAGGGCATGCTGGCCGCAGGCGAAAGCGCCAAGGCCGAGGTGGTCGCCATCCGTGAACAGGCGCAGAGCTTCCAGCTGCTGCTCAAGCTGACGCTCGATGGCGGCAAGCAGACCACCCTGCAGGCGGAAAGCCCGCGGCCACTGGCGCAGGGCAGCGCGCTGCTGGTGACGGCGCTGTCGGACACCCGCCTGGCCCTGGCGCTGCAGGCCGGCGGCGACAAACCGCTGACCAGCCTGGACCTGCAGCAGCTGCCCCTGGGCACGCTGGTGCAGGGCAAGGTCGTCAGCCGCGACGCGCTGCCGACGCAGAACGCCCAGCCGGTCTATCGCCTGCTGGTGAACCTGCTCAACACACCGCTGGCTGGCAGCCAGCTGGCCCTGGACAGCCCGCTGGAGCTGCCCCTCGGCAGCCTGCTCAGCGCTCAGGTACAGGGCAGCCAGAATCTGGCCTTCCTGCCGCTGAGCGGCCGCCTGGACCAGCTGGTACTGGGCCAGCAGCTGGCCGCGCAGCAGAACCGCCAGGCGTCCCTGGAAGGCCTGTTCAAAGGCCTGCAGAACCTCAGCGCCGGGGACGACGCCTTGCGTGGCAGCATCGACAAACTGCTCGGCGCCCTCCCCGACAGCAGTCAGCTGAGCACCGCCAAGGGCCTGGCACAGGCACTGGAAAGCAGCGGCGTACTGCTTGAAGCCAAGCTGCTGCAAGGCCAGACCGCCGCCCTGCCCCAGGATCTCAAGGCCAACCTGCTGCGCCTGATCGCCCAGCTCATGCCGCAGTTGCCAGGCGGCGCAGGCACGCTTGCCGGCCTGCAGAACGCCCTCAACCAGAACCTGCCCACGTTGGCCCGACAGCTGCTTGGCGTGAACGCCACCGGCGGCTCCGCACGCCAGCAGGCGCTGACCTTCCCCCTGCCCTCGCGCCTGCTGCAGAACATGGACGGCGAGGCCGATCTGGAAACCCTGTTGAAGCTCGCCGCTGCCGCCGTATCGCGGCTGCAGACGCACCAGCTGTCGAGCCTGGCGCAGACCCAGGTGGACGCCAACGGCAACCTGGTCACCACCTGGCAGCTGGAGCTGCCCATGCGCCACCAGCAGGAGGTGATCCCCTTGCAGGTCAAGTTGCAGCGCGAGGACAGCGGCAAGGCGGAGAAAGCCGAGCAGAAGGACACACTGTGGAAGGTCGAGCTGGCGTTCGAGCTGGAGCACCTCGGCCCGCTGCAGGTACGCGCCCAGTTGCTGCGCGGCAGCCTGTCCAGCCAGCTGTGGGCCGAACGCGCCGACACCACCCAGCTGATCAACGCCGAACTTGGCCATCTGCGTGAGCGCCTGCAGGCCGCCGGCCTGGAGGTCGGCGAACTGGCCTGCAGTCAGGGCATGCCGCCACAAGGCCCGAAAACCTCGCTGGAACAACGCTGGGTGGATGAAACCGCATGAGCCGCAAGACACAGCCCGAGCCGCGCCAGGCGATCGCCCTCAACTACGACGGGCAGAGCGCCCCCGTGCTCAGCGCCAAGGGTGACGACGAGCTGGCCGAAGCCATACTCGCCATCGCCCGCGAATACGAAGTGCCGATCTACGAGAATGCCGAACTGGTGCGCCTGCTCGCGCGCCTGGAGCTGGGGGACGCCATTCCCGAGACGCTGTATCGCTGCATCGCCGAGATCATCGCCTTCGCCTGGTACCTGCAGGGCAAGACACCCGCAGGCTTCGACCCGGATGCCGAACGCGACGTCACGCCACCGCTGCCCCTGCTCAAGGGGCCGGCGAACTGACCGCCAGACGCTGGTCGGCGGCCTCCTTGCTGCTGGGCAGGTCGAACAGCTGCCAGACGAAGTAGCCACCACGGAAATAGAACACCCGGGTGTAGCCCCAGCGCACCGCCTGCTCGACGGCCACGGCGCTCTGCGCGCACACCTCGCTGTCGCAGTAGATCACCAGGGGCGTCTCGCGCGGCAGGGCTGCCTCGGCGAGGCCGGGAAAACGGCCGTGCAGGTCCAGGTGCACGGCGCCCTGCACATGCCCCCAGCCCCACTCGCGCGCCGGGCGTACATCGATGAACAGCGCGCCATGGTCATGCAGGTGCTTGGCCTGCATGACGTTGACGGTGATGGCGCCGGACACCTGCAAAGGCGCTTCCTGAGCCATCAGCGGCTGGCAGAGCAAGCAGCTGGCGAGCAGAACGAGCAGACGACGCATGATCATCCCCCTCCGAATGCCGCACGAGAACCTTCTTTCAGCTTAGATGGGATGAAACAGGCGCTAGGACTGATTGGGCAGGCCCGTGGACCTGCTAAGAACGCTGCCGACTATCAGTGACAGCTATTGCGGCTGCCCCGCCCTGGGCTTGTGCAGGCGGCTGATCAGTTCGGCTTCCGCCTTGCTCAGCCCGCAGGACTGGGTCAGGTCGTCGACGCTGGCACCCATGCCGACCAGGCGTGCAGCCTGGGTGAAGGACAGGCTGCTGGGGTCGCGCTGCTCGATCTGACTGACCTTGTCCGGCAGCGGCGCCACCACGCGGCGCAGCTCGTGCAGCTCTTCGCCCATGCGAATGCTGCCGGTCAGGTAGGCATCGAGCCGCTTGCCGAGCTCCTTGATCCGCGCATCACGCAGTGCATCGCGCTTGGCCTGCTCGGCGAGCAGGCGCTGCTGGTTGCGATGCAGGCCGTTGCAGACGATGCCCAGTGCCACGCAGACCAGCGCCAAGAAGGCCAGGGCCGCAGCGAGCATGGCAAACTCGGACATGGCTCAGATGCTCTCCAGCTCCGACCACTCTTCCTCGGACATCAGCTTGTCCAGCTCGACCAGGATCAGCAGCTCGCCGTTCTTGTTGCAGACGCCCTGGATGAACTTGGCCGATTCATCGTTACCGACGTTCGGCGCAGTCTCTATCTCGGACTGACGCAGGTAGACCACTTCGGCCACGCTGTCGACGAGAATGCCGACGACCTGCTTGTCCGCCTCGATGATGACGATACGGGTGTTGTCGGTCACCGGCGCCGACCCCAGGCCGAAGCGCTGGCGGGTATCGATCACGGTCACCACGTTGCCGCGCAGGTTGATGATGCCCAGCACGTAACTCGGTGCACCCGGGACCGGAGCGATCTCGGTGTAGCGCAGGACTTCCTGCACCTGCATCACGTTGATGCCATAGGTCTCGTTGTCCAGGCGAAAGGTCACCCACTGCAGAATCGGATCTTCGGCACCTTGTGCAGAACTTTTCTTCATGTCCCTAGCCTCGTCAGAAACCGCCCAGTGCGGCGTTCGCGGGTCAGCCCGCTTGTCATTCAACTATAGAGCCCGTGACCACGAACTCACCAATTATCAATGCAGTTTTCCACCGTTCAGCCGTTTGGCGCCACCGCTGGCGATCAATTCGGCCAGTGCCGCGACGTCCAGCAGCGCGCACATATGCTCGATCACCGTACCGGCCAGCCATGGCCGCTGGGTGCGCTGGCTGCGCCATTTGACCTCGCTGGGGTCCAGGCGAATCGAGCGGCTGACCTGGTGAACGGCAAGCCCCCACTCGTAGCCCTGCACCGAAATCACGTACTGCAGGCCCTCGCGGAAGTCCTCGCGGTAGCGGTCCGGCATCACCCAGCGCGCGGTGTCCAGCACCTTCAGGTTACCGGCCTGGCTCGGCAGGATACCGAGAAACCAGTCCGGCTGGCCGAACAACGGCGTCAGCTCCTGCCCCTCCAGCGGGTAGATGGAGCCCAGGCAGATCAGCGGCACGGCGAGCGTCAGCCCGGCGACGTCGAACAGCAGGCACTCGAACGGCTCTTCTGCCCAGGCCGGACGACCATCTGCCAGCAGCCCGGCCGGTTGCGCCGCGACCTCCAGATCGAGATCGAGGGCGGGAGGCGCCTCATCGATGACTGGCGCCGGCACCGGCACCCGCAACTCCACGGGCGGCGCTTCCACCAGCACCGCTGCCTGCACCGGAGCAGGCGCGGGCGCCTCGGCCACGGCAATCACGCTCACGGGTTCGAGCAGACGCGCATCACGCACCTGTTCCTCGAGCACCGCGGCCTCGAACTCGTCGAGGCTGACGGACTCTTCCAGCTCGGCAACAGCCTCCTGCAACAGCCCGTCGAGATAGGACTGCAGGGCCAACTGGGAACGCGTGGCGGTGGCGAGGTTACGACTCATGACTGGAACCCGAAACGATATCTTTACAGTCTATCGGCTGCAGCCTGCTCCGACTTGAGTGGCGCAGTTCAACACAAGCGTTCATCTCAGGCCACCTGCGCCGCTGGCTGGTGGCTGAGCAGATGCTTGAGCAGGGCACGATAGGCAATCACGCCACGGCTGCCCGCGTCGAACTGCGACGGGGTGCGTCCGGCCCGGCTGGCATCGCGCAGGCGCGTGTCGACCGGAATGTAGGCTGGCCAGAGGTGCTCGGGGTAAGTATTGCGCAGAACGCGCAACGTGCTCATCGATGCCTGGGTACGGCGATCGAACAGGGTCGGCACGATGGTGTAAGGCAGCGCCTGCTTGCGCGAACGGTTGATCATGGTCAGCGTGCTGATCATCCGCTCGAGCCCCTTGACCGCGAGGAACTCGGTCTGCACCGGGATCACCAGCTGCTGGCTGGCCGCCAGGGCGTTGACCATCAGCACGCCAAGCAGTGGCGGGCTGTCGATGATCGCGTGGTCGAAATCCTCCCACAGCTGCGCCAGGCTCTTGGCGATCACCAGGCCCAGGCCGCTCTGCCCCGGAGACTGGCGCTCCAGGGTGGCCAGTGCGGTGCTCGACGGCAGCAGCGAGATGTTCTCGTGGCTGGTGCCATGCAGCAGTTGCTTCGGCAGGCCCTGGGGCACGTTGCCCTGATGCAGGAACAGGTCGAAGCAGCTGTGCTCCAGGGTATCCGGGTCATGCCCGAAATAACTGGTCATCGACCCATGCGGGTCGAGGTCGACCACCACCACACGTTTGCCCGCATCGGCCAGGAGGCCTGCCAGGGCGATGGACGTAGTGGTCTTGCCGACACCACCTTTCTGATTGGCTACTGCCCAGACTTTCATTTTCTCTCATCCTCCCGGCACGCAGCGCTCAGGCCGAGAATGGCTGTCACCTGCACGCGGCAGGCGACTGGGATTTGACAGGTCACGATTGCGGAACCCCCGACGCAGACGCCGGTGCAGGTTGCGTGCCAGCGCCGGACTGTCGAGTCGAGGTACTGCCTGCACCGCGACGGGTATCGAGATTGCGCGAAATCACCAGCACCACCCGGCGATTGCGCGCCCTGCCCTCCGCCGAGGCGTTGTCCGCTATCGGCTGAAACTCGCCGTAGCCTACCGCCGCCAGGCGCGAAGGGTCGACACCATCCATGGCCAGCATACGCACGATGCTCGACGCCCGTGCCGACGACAACTCCCAGTTGGTCGGGTACTGAGCGGTCTGGATCGGCAGGTTGTCGGTGAAGCCCTCCACCTTGACCGGGTTCTGATAGGGCGCCAGAATCTTGGCGACCTTCTCGATGATGGAAAACGCCTGGTTGTTCGGGATGGCGTCTCCACTTGGGAACAGCAGACTGGAACTGAGTTCGATCTCGATCCACATCTCGTTGCCCCGCACCGTCAGCTGATCGCTCTGGATCAGCTCGCCGAACACTTCGCGCACGCTCGAGGCGATACTCTGCAGGGTGGAATCGGAGCTGGGATCGTCGTGCGTGGTGTCGTCAGGCTCGCTGGTACGCGGCCTTTCTTCACCCACCGGGATCGGCTTGATCGAACGATCCGGCTGATTGAACACTCCCGTCAGCGACTCGGAGAGAATCTTGTACTTGCCTTCGTTGATCGACGAAATCGAATACATCACCACGAAAAAGGCGAACAGCAGGGTGATGAAGTCGGCGTAAGAGACCAGCCAACGCTCATGATTCTCGTGTTCTTCCTGGTGCCGCCTGCGCGCCATGCTGCCATCCCCCCATCAGTCCATGAAGCCTTGCAGCTTCAGCTCGATGGAACGCGGATTCTCACCCTCGGCGATGGACAGGATGCCCTCGAGCAGCATCTCGCGGTAACGCGACTGACGCAGCGCGATGGATTTGAGCTTGTTGCCGGCCGGCAACAGCAGCAGGTTGGCAAAACCCACGCCGTAGATGGTGGCGACGAACGCCACGGCAATGCCGCTGCCGAGCATGCTCGGATCGGCCAGGTTGCCCATCACGTGGATCAGCCCCATCACCGCGCCGATGATGCCGATGGTCGGCGCGTAGCCGCCCATGCTCTCGAACACCTTGGCAGCCTGGATGTCACGTGCTTCCTGGGTGTAGAGGTCGACCTCGAGGATGCTGCGGATCGACTCCGGCTCGGCGCCGTCGACCAGCAGCTGCAGGCCCTTGCGCGCGTACGGGTCAGGCTCGGCGTCGGCGACAGCCTCCAGCCCCAGCAGGCCTTCCTTGCGCGCCACCATGCTCCAGCCGACGACCCGGTTGATGCCGCCAACCAGGTCGATACGCGGCGGAAAGAAGATCCAGCGCACGACGACCATCGAACGCTTGAACACGGTCACCGGCGTCTGCAGGAAAGCAGCGCCCACGGTGCCACCCAGCACGATCAATGCAGCCGGCCCGTTGAGCAGCGCGCCGGCATTGCCACCCTCGAGGTAGTTGCCGCCGAGTATCGCCACGAACGCCAGAATGACGCCGATGAGGCTCAGTACATCCATTGGCAGGCATCCGCATTAGCGTTGGTCACTGGCAGGCCTCGGTCAGGTGACGACCGATGTCATCCAGGCCATAGACGGCATCGGCCAGATTGGCTTTCACCACGGCCATGGGCATGCCATAGATCACGCAACTGGCCTCGTCCTGTGCCCACACCTGGCTGCCGCCCTGCTTGAGCAGACGCGCGCCCTCGCGGCCGTCCGCGCCCATGCCGGTCAGCACCACCGCCAGCACCTTGTCGCCATAGGACTTGGCGGCGGAGCCGAAGGTAATGTCGACACAGGGCTTGTAGTTCAGACGCTCGTCACCCGGGAGGATTTTCACCACGCCGCGCGAATCGACCATCATCTGCTTGCCGCCCGGCGCCAGCAGTGCCAGCCCGGGGCGCAGCACGTCGCCATCCTCGGCTTCCTTGACCTGGATCCGGCACAGCTTGTCCAGACGCTCGGCAAAGGCCTTGGTGAACGCCGCCGGCATGTGCTGGATCAGCACCAGAGGCGCCGGAAAATTGCCAGGCAACTGGGTCAGAACCCGCTGCAGGGCCACCGGGCCGCCGGTCGAGGTGCCGATGGCCACCAGCTTGTAGGCCTTGCGCTTGGGTGCTGCCGAGGCGCTGCTGGACGGCGCTGCGCTGCGCGCAGCCGGGCTGGCCACAGCGGGCCGGGCCGGTGCGGCCGGGCGACTAACCGGCGCTGCCGTCGGACTGGCCGCTGTCGGCGCCGGAGCCACCGCGGCCGAACTGAAACGGCGGTTACTGCGCGCAATGCTGTGCACCTTCTCGCACAGCATCTGCTTGACCTTCTCGGGGTTGCGCGAGATGTCCTCGAAGTTCTTCGGCAGGAAGTCCACGGCACCGGCGTCCAGCGCGTCGAGCGTGACACGGGCGCCCTCGTGGGTGAGCGAGGAGAACATCAGCACCGGCGTCGGGCAGCGCTGCATGATGTTCCTCACCGCGGTGATGCCGTCCATCATCGGCATCTCGTAATCCATGGTGATCACATCGGGCTTGAGCGCCAATGCCTGATCGATGGCTTCACGTCCGTTGGTGGCCGTCCCTACCACCTGAATACTGGAATCGGCAGACAGAATTTCCGAAACACGCCGGCGGAAGAAGCCGGAATCGTCCACCACCAAGACCTTGACAGTCATAAACACTCCTAGACGGCACGGGCTTCGGCCCGTGCCGCAAAACCATCAGAAACGCCGAGCGTAGCGCTTGAGCATGCTCGGTACGTCGAGAATCAGCGCGATGCGACCGTCGCCGGTGATGGTCGCCCCGGACATGCCCGGAGTGCCCTGCAGCATCTTGCCCAGTGGCTTGATTACCACTTCTTCCTGACCCACCAATTGATCGACGACAAAACCGATGCGCTGGCTGCCCACGGTGAGGATCACCACGTGACCTTCGCGCTGCTCCTCCTGGAAGGCCTGCGGTACCAGCCAACGCTTGAGATAGAACAGTGGCAGCGCCTTGTCACGCACGATCACCACTTCCTGGCCATCGACCACGTTGGTACGCGACAGGTCGAGGTGGAAGATCTCGTTGACGTTGACCAGCGGGAAGGCGAATGCCTGGTTTTCCAGCATCACCATCAGCGTGGGCATGATCGCCAGGGTCAGCGGCACCTTGATGATGATCTTCGAGCCCTGGCCCTTCTGCGAGAACACGTTCACCGTGCCGTTGAGCTGGGTGATCTTGGTCTTGACCACATCCATGCCGACACCACGGCCGGACACGTCGGAAATCTCGGTCTTGGTCGAGAAGCCTGGGGCGAAGATCAGGTTGTAGCATTCGAACTCGTTCAGGCGATCCGCCGCGTCCTTGTCCAGCAGGCCCTTTTCCACGGCCTTGGCGCGCAGCACGTCGGCATCCATGCCCTTGCCGTCGTCGGTGATCGACAGCAGGATGTGATCCCCTTCCTGCTCGGCGGACAGCACCACGCGACCGGCACGGGCCTTGCCCGCCTTCTCGCGCTCCTCCGGCGTTTCCACGCCATGGTCGACGGCGTTGCGCACCAAGTGCACCAGCGGGTCGGCCAGGGCCTCGACGAGGTTCTTGTCGAGGTCGGTCTCTTCGCCCACCAGCTCGAGGTTGATCTCTTTCTTCAGGTTGCGCGCCAGATCGCGGACCAGACGCGGGAAGCGGCCGAACACCTTCTTGATCGGCTGCATGCGGGTCTTCATCACCGAGGTCTGCAGGTCCGCAGTGACCACGTCGAGATTCGACACCGCCTTGGACATCGCCTCGTCGCCGCTGTTGAGGCCCAGGCGCACCAGGCGGTTACGCACCAGCACCAGCTCGCCGACCATGTTCATGATCTCGTCGAGGCGCGCGGTGTCGACGCGTACGGTGGTTTCCGCCTCGCTCGCCGCCGGTGCCTTGTCGCCAGCAGGTGCCGGCGCGGCTGCGGCGCGGCCAGCAGCGGGCTCGGCCTTGGCCGGAGCGGCCGACTTGGCGGGCGCAGCAGGTGCAGCAGCTTTGGCCGCTGCGGCGGGCTTGGCTACAGGTGCAGCCGGTTTCGCTGCCGGAGCGGGAGCAGCCGGCTCACTCGGCGGCACGAACTTGCCCTTGCCGTGCAACTGATCGAGCAGCGACTCGAACTCGTCGTCGGTGATGTCATCACCGGCAGGCGCCAGCGGTTCGCTGGCAGCGACGGCTGGCGCGGCGGTTTCGGCCGGGCCGGAGAACTGCCCCTTGCCGTGCAGCTGGTCGAGCAACGCCTCGAATTCATCGTCGGTGATGTCGTCACTGGCAGGCGCCGGCGCCGGTGCGGCAGCACTGGCGGTGCTGGCAGGCGTCTCGACCGGACCACTGAACTGCCCCTTGCCATGCAACTGGTCGAGCAGCGACTCGAACTCGTCGTCGGTGATGTCGTCACTGGCAGGCGCCGCCGCTTCCACGGCCGGGGCATCGCCCAGGGCGTCGAGCAGCTGTTCGAACTCGCTGTCGGTGATGTCGCCGGATGCCGCAGCAGCCGCAACCGGCTCAGGCTCCGGCTCGGGTTCCGGCGCGGCTGCCACGACCGGCGCAGGCGCCGGCTCGGCACCAGCCGGTTCAGCCAGGCGCGCCAGCGCGGCCAGCAGTTCCGGCGTGGCAGGCGTCGGCTCGCGGCGCTCGCGCACCTCGCCGAACATGCCGTTGACTGCATCAAGAGCCTCGAGCACCACGTCCATCAGCTCCGAGTCGACGCGACGCTCACCCTTGCGCAGGATGTCGAACACGTTCTCGGCTATGTGGCAGCACTCCACCAGCTCGTTGAGCTGGAGGAAGCCCGCTCCGCCCTTGACGGTATGGAAACCGCGAAAGATGGCGTTGAGCAGGTTCATGTCGTCCGGCCGGCTTTCCAGCTCGACCAACTGCTCGGACAACTGTTCGAGAATCTCGCCGGCCTCTACCAGGAAGTCCTGGAGGATCTCTTCATCGGCGCCGAAGCTCATATTGTGTGCTCCTTAGAACCCTAGGCTGGACAGCAGGTCGTCGACATCGTCCTGACTGGAGGCAACGTCATCACGCTTATCGGCATGAATCTGCGGACCTTCACCCCGCGATGGCTCTTTTATTTTTTCCTGTTCGGCACGCAACGCTTCGTGGTCATGCTGAATGCCGGCAAAACGGTCGACCTGGCTGGCCATCAGCATCAGCTTGAGCAGGTTGCCTTCCACCTCGGTCACCAGCTGGGTGACCCGCTTGATCACCTGCCCGGTGAGGTCCTGATAGTCCTGCGCCAGCAGAATGTCGTTGAGGTGATTGGACAGTTTGGCGCCGTCACGCTCGCTGCGCGCCAGGAACAGCTCGACGCGCTTGGCCAGCTCGCGGAACCCTTCGGCGCCCATCTCGCGACGCATGAAACGGCCCCATTCGGCGCTCAGGCTCTGCGCCTCATCGCTCAGGTCATTGACCAGCGGAGCGCTCTGCTCCACCAGGTCCATGGTGCGGTTGGCCGCCCTCTCGGTCTGGGTAACGACGTAGTTCAGGCGTTCGGTCGCATCGGCGATCTGCGACAGTTCCTGCGCATGCGGCATGCGCGGGTCGATCTGAAAGTTGACGATGGCGTTGTGCAGCTCACGGGTCAGCTTGCCGACCTCGTGATAGAGCCCGCGATCACGGACCTTGTTGAGTTCGTTGATCAGTTGCACCGCGGCGCCGAAATTGCCTTGTTCGAGGCTATCGACCAGGTCACGGGCGTTGTTTTTCAGGGTCGACTCGAGGTCACCCATCGTGGAGTCATCATGTTCCATAGCACCCTCGCGGCCGACATCAGCCGTTGACTCGCTCGAAGATCTTCTCGATCTTTTCCTTCAGCACCTGGGCGGTGAAGGGTTTGACCACGTAGCCATTCACGCCGGCCTGAGCCGCCTCGATGATCTGGTCGCGCTTGGCTTCGGCGGTCACCATCAGCACCGGCAGGTGCTTGAGACGCTCGTCGGCGCGAACGGCGCGCAGCAAGTCGATACCGGTCATGCCGGGCATGTTCCAGTCGGTCACCAGAAAGTCGAAGCTGCCGCTCTGCAGCATCGGCAGCGCCGACGTGCCGTCATCGGCTTCTGCGGTGTTGGTGAAACCCAAGTCCCGCAAGAGGTTCTTGATGATCCGTCGCATCGTCGAGAAATCGTCAACGATGAGGATTTTCATGTTCTTGTCCAAGTCGACCTCCGTACAGTCCCAAACGTATTGCGCTTGCAACTACGTCCTTTAATCGAGAAACCGCTTCCGCCTGCGAGTACGCCGCTGTTCAGCCTGCGCGCCATTCACTCAGTCGCGAGCGCAGGCGTGCCGCGCACTGACTGTGCAGTTGGCTCACACGTGACTCGCTAACCCCCAGCACTTCACCGATTTCTTTCAAGTTCAGTTCTTCATCGTAATACAGCGCCAGCACGAGACGTTCACGCTCGGGCAAACCGGCGATGGCCTCGGCCAAAGCCGCCTGAAAGCGTTCGTCTTCGAGGTCCCGCGAAGGTTCGAGGTGGGTGTGCCCGGCGTCTTCGTGCAACCCGCCGTGCTCGCCATCCTGCAAGAGGTCGTCGAAGCTGAACAGACGGCTGCCCAAAGTGTCGCCAAGAATGCCGTAGTAATCCTCCAGACTCAATTGGAGTTCGGCAGCAACCTCGTGATCTTTAGCGTCGCGCCCGGTTCGGGCTTCGACTGCACGAATCGCATCGCTGACCATACGGCTGTTACGGTGCACGGAACGCGGCGCCCAATCGCCCTTGCGTACCTCGTCGAGCATGGCACCGCGAATGCGGATGCCGGCGAAGGTTTCGAAACTGGCACCCTTGCTGGAGTCGTATTTGCGCGAGGCCTCGAGCAGCCCGATCATCCCCGCCTGGATCAGATCATCGACCTGCACGCTGGCTGGCAGGCGTGCCAGCAGGTGGTAGGCGATGCGTTTGACCAGGGAGGCATAGCGCTCGATCAACTGGTGCTGGGAGTCCTGCGCCTGCGCCTTGTTGTACATACGAAGTCCAGAAGCTGCTGTCATACGGCACTGTCAGCCGTCGGTTGCTGCACCAGACGCTCGACGAAGAACTCCAGATGGCCGCGGGGGTTGGCCGGCAACGGCCAGGTGTCGACCTTCTGAGCAATCGCCTTGAACGCCAGGGCGCACTTGGATCGTGGGAACGCCTCATAGACGGCACGCTGCTTCTGCACGGCCTTGCGCACGCACTCGTCGTAGGGCACGGCGCCGACATACTGCAGGGCGACATCAAGAAAACGATCCGTCACCTTGGTCAGCTTAGCAAAGAGATTGCGCCCTTCCTGCGGACTGTGAGCCATGTTGGCCAGGACGCGGAAACGGCTGATGCCATGGTCACGGTTGAGCAGCTTGATCAGGGCGTAGGCATCGGTGATGGAGGTCGGTTCGTCGCACACCACCACGAGGATTTCCTGCGCCGCCCGGACGAAGCTGACCACCGCGTCGCCGATACCAGCGGCGGTGTCGATCACCAGGACATCGAGGTTCTCGCTGATGTCGCTGAATGCCTGGATCAGCCCGGCATGCTGCATCGGCGTGAGGCTGACCATGCTCTGCGTGCCCGACGCGGCCGGCACGATGCGAATGCCGCCCGGCCCCTGCAGCAGCACGTCACGCAGATCGCACTCGCCGGCGATCACATCGGCCAGGGTGCGCTTGGGCGTGAGCCCCAGCAGCACGTCGACGTTGGCCAGCCCCAGGTCGGCGTCCATCAGCATCACCCGCCGACCGAGGTCGGCCAGGGCCATGGACAGATTCACCGACACATTGGTCTTGCCGACGCCACCCTTGCCGCCGGTCACCGCAATCACCTGTACGGGATGCATACCCATGTTCTTTCTACACCTTGTCTAACTTCGACTTGACCATCAGGCCGTTCACTCCCGCGCTCATGCGCGAGAGGGTGCAACATTGTCGCCGTTCAGCCGGCGCGCTGCGCGGGCTGGTGATAGAGCCCGGCGAACAACTGCGCCATGGCGTCCTCACTCGGCTCCTCCGCAGACTGCAGGCCCACTGCGCGGCTGACCAGCTGGTGGCTGCGCGGTACCTGCAGGTCATCCGGAATGCGCGGCCCGTCTGTCACATAGGCTACCGGCAGATGCTGGCCTATAGCCAGACCCAATACCTCGCCCAGGCTCGCAGCCTCGTCCAGCTTGGTCAGTATGCAACCAGAAAGTCCGCAGCGCTTGTAACTATGGTAGGCCGCCTTGAGCACTTGGTTCTGACTCGTTGCCGCCAAAACCAGATAATTCTTCGACTTGATGCGTGGCGACGCCAGGCTCTCCAGCTGCAGACGCAGTGCCGGATCGTTACCCGGCAGGCCTGCGGTGTCGACCAGCACCACGCGTTTCTTGGCCAGCGGCGTCAGAGCCTGCAGCAGAGACTGACCGGGATCGACCTGGGTCACCGATACGCCAAGGATACGCCCAAGCGTCTTCAGTTGCTCCTGTGCGCCAATACGATAGCTGTCCATGCTCACCAGAGCGACCTGCTGCGCGCCGTACTTAAGCACGTAGCGCGCAGCCAGCTTGGCCAGCGTGGTGGTCTTGCCCATGCCGGCCGGACCGACCAGGGCGATCACCCCACCCTCTTCCAGCGGCTCGACCTTGGGCGTTCTGATCGCGTGAGCCAGGTGGGCCAGCAGCATGCGCCAGGCCTGACGCGGCTCGGCCACACCGGCCACCTTGCTCAGCAGGGCTTGCGACAGCTCGGCCGACAGGCCCATGCGCTGCAGGCGACGCCAGAGGTTGGCCTGCTGCGGACGACGATTCTGCAGCTGCCCCCAGGCGATGGACCCCAACTGGACTTCGATCAGCTCACGCAGACCATGCAGCTCGAAGCGCATCGCGTCCAGAGCCCGGGGATCGACCGCCGGTGCAGCGGCGACAGGCACCTCGAGCGGGCGCTGCGGCTTGACCGGCGTCGCCGGCAGCTCGGGCGCCAGCAGCGACTCGTTGGCGAACAACTGGCGATCCTTGCCGGCATCCTGTTCGGCACGGGTGGTCAGCTCGGCCTGGGCGCTGGCGATGCGCGCCTGGGTCTTGCGCAATTCGGCTTCCAGCGCCGGGTTCGGGCGTGCCGGTGCCGGCGCCTGGTAATCCAGTGCAGCCGTCAGCTCCACACCGCCAGCCACGCGGCGGTTGCCGATGATCGAGGCATCGGCGCCCAGTTCGTCACGCACCAGTTTCATGGCGGTCCGCATATCGGCGGCGAAGAAGCGTTTGACCTGCATGACCCTTTACCTCAGTTCTGGCCAACCGTAGCGACTATGGTGACCTGCTTGTTGTCCGGAATTTCCTGGTACGCCAGCACGTGCATGCTGGGTACCGCCAGCCGCGCGAAGCGCGAGAGCATCGCCCGGATCGGACCGGCCACCAGCAGGATCACCGGTTTGCCGAGCATTTCCTGGCGCTGCGCCGCATCCACCAGGGAACGCTGCAGCTTTTCAGCCATGCCGGGCTCGAGGAGGATGCCATCCTCGCTGCCCTGACCGGCCTTCTGCAGACTGTTCAGCAATATCTGTTCCAACCTTGGCTCCAGGGTGATCACAGGCAGCTCCGGCTCTAGTCCCACAATGCTTTGCACGATTGCGCGGGCCAGCGACACGCGGACTGCGGCGACCATCGCGGCGGGATCTTGACTCTTCGGCGCGACGTTGGCGATCGCCTCGGCGATGGTGCGGATATCGCGTACCGGCACCTGCTCCTGCAGCAGTGCCTGCAACACCTTGAGCAGGGTCGACAGCGACACCAGCCCCGGCACCAGCTCCTCGGCCAGCTTGGGCGAGCTCTTGGCCAGCAACTGCATGAGCTGTTGCACTTCCTCGTGACCGAGCAACTCGTGGGCGTGCTTGTGCAGGATCTGGTTGAGGTGAGTCGCGACCACCGTACTGGCGTCGACCACGGTGTAGCCGAGCGATTGCGCCTGATCACGCTGGCTGGGGTCGATCCATACCGCCTCCAGGCCGAACGCCGGATCCTTGGCGGCGATCCCATTGAGCGGGCCGAACACCTGGCCGGGGTTGATCGCCAGCTCCCGGTCGGGATAGACCTCCGCCTCGGCGACGCTGACGCCCATCAGCGTCAGGCGATAGGCGTTGGGCGCCAGGTCGAGGTTATCGCGGATGTGCACCGAGGGCATGAGAAAGCCCATTTCCTGCGAGAGCTTCTTGCGCACGCCCTTGATCCGCGCCAGCAGTTGGCCGCCCTGGTTGCGATCGACCAGCGGAATCAGGCGATAGCCCACCTCCAGGCCGACCATGTCCACCGGGGTGACGTCATCCCAGCCCAGTTCCTTGACCTCCTGGGCCTTCTGCGCCGGCAGCAGCTCCTGCTGACGCTGGACCTCCTTGACCTCCTCTTCCTTGGCCTTGCGCTGGCGATGGGCGATCCAGTACGCGCCACCGGCGGCGATCAGGCCCAGACCGATGAAGGAAAAGTGCGGCATGCCCGGCACCAGGCCCATGGCGATCATGATCGCTGCGGCCACGGCCAGCGCACGCGGCGAGGCGAACATCTGCCGGTTGACCTGCGCGCCCATGTCCTCGGAGGTGGACACGCGGGTCACCATCACCGCCGCTGCCGTGGACAGCAACAGGGAAGGAATCTGCGCCACCAGGCCGTCACCGATGGTCAGCAGGGTGTAGACCTTGCCGGCGTCGGAGAAGGCCAGGCTGTGCTGCAGCACGCCGATGGCGATACCGCCGATGAGGTTGATGAACAGGATCAGCAAACCGGCGATGGCGTCACCGCGGACGAACTTGCTGGCACCGTCCATGGAACCGTAGAAGTCGGCCTCCTGCGCCACTTCGCTGCGGCGCTTCTTGGCCTCGACCTGGTCGATGAGGCCGGCGTTGAGGTCGGCGTCGATGGCCATCTGCTTGCCGGGCATGGCATCCAGGGTGAAACGCGCGCTCACTTCAGAGATGCGCCCGGCACCCTTGGTGACCACCACGAAGTTGATGATCATGAGGATGGCGAACACCACGATACCGACCACGTAGTTGCCGCCGATCACCACCTCGCCGAAGGCCTGGATCACCTGCCCCGCCGCGCCATGCCCCTCGTGACCGTTGAGCAGCACCACACGCGTGGACGCCACGTTCAGCGCCAGGCGCAGCAGCGTCGCCGCCAGCAGGATGGTGGGGAACACGGCGAAATCCAGCGGTCGCAGGGCGTAGATGCTGACCAGCAGGACGACGATCGACAGGGCGATGCTGAAGGTGAACAGCACATCGAGCAGGAACGCCGGGATCGGCAGCATGACCATGCCGAGCATGACCAGCAGCAACAGCGGAATGCCCAGGTTGCCATGGCGCAAGCCTGCCAGGTTGCTGCGCACTTCACCGATTAACTGTGCTCGATCTACTGCCACGTGCCCTACCCCAACCATTCAATCTTTTGACGCGAGACTGCGCCCTAGAGGGGTAATGGCAAGAAGCGTTCCACAAATGCCGAAGCCGCGTACGACGCCGCTTACGTGTCGCGACGCAGGTCCGGCGGGATGGGCAGATCCGGCAGCGGTCCGGGGCGCTTGCCCTTGCCGGCGCGGTACTGACGCAGCTGGTAGACGTAGGCCAGCACCTGGGCCACCGCCAGGTACAGACCGGCAGGAATCTCCTGGTCCAGCTCGGTGGAGTAGTACACCGCCCGCGCCAGTGCCGGCGACTCCAGCACCATCACCTGGTGCTCCTGGGCGATTTCACGGATCTTCAGCGCCAGGAAGTCGCCACCCTTGGCCAGCAACATCGGCGCCCCACCCTTTTCCGGGTCGTATTTCAGCGCCACCGCGAAGTGGGTCGGGTTGGTGATCACCACGTCGGCCTGCGGCACCGACTGCATCATCCGCCGCTCGGCCATTTCCCGCTGCAGCTGGCGAATGCGGCCCTTGACCTCGGGCTTGCCTTCGGTGTCCTTGTACTCGTCACGCACTTCCTGCTTGGTCATCATCAGCTTCTGCTTGTGACTCCAGAGCTGGAACGGCACATCCACCGCCGCGATCAGGATCAGCCCGCAGGACAGCCAGAAAGCGCTCCAGCCGACGACCTTGAGGCTGTGCAGGATCGCCGGCTCGAGCGGCTCGTTGGCAATCGACAGCAGGTCGTCCTGGTCGACCGACAACACCAGCAGCGCCACAGCCAGGATCACCAGGAACTTGGCCAGCGCCTTGAGCAGCTCGACCAGCGCCTGCACGGAGAACATACGCTTGAGCCCGGCCAGCGGATTCATCCGGCTGGCCTTGGGCTGCAGGGCCTCGGCGGAGAACAGCCAGCCGCCCAGCGCGATCGGGCCGACCACCGAGGCGATCAGCAAGGCGATGAAGAACGGCTGCACCGCCACCAGGGCGGCCTTGCCGGAGGCCAGCAGGTGCAGGGCCATGCTGCCTTCGTTCATCAGCACGTCGCGCGGCAGGCTGAAGTTGCCGCGCATCACCCCTATCAGGGTATTGCCCATGTAGGCGCCGAAACTGATCAGCGCCACGGTGCCGGTGAGCGTCACCGCCAGCGTGTTGAGCTCCTTGGAGCGAGCGATCTGGCCTTTTTTCCGCGACTCCTCGAGCCGCTTGCCTGTGGGTTCCTCGCTCTTGTCGGCGCCGCTTTCGCTTTCAGCCATGCGGACTCCTCATCGCGTTTCGGCGAATTCGCCCAGCTGCTGCAGGGCGTCGCTGGCCAGCGCCTGGAACAGGCTGCCAAAGTCGGAAAGGCTGACCCAGAAGATCACCAGGCCCATGGCCAGGGTCAACGGGAAACCGATGGAGAAGATGTTCAACTGCGGCGCGGCGCGGGTCATCACGCCAAAGGCCAGGTTGATCACCAGCAGGGCGGTGACCGCCGGCAGCGTCAGCAGCAGCCCGGCACCGATGACCCAGCCGAGCTTGCCCGCCAGGGTCCAGTAGTGATCGACCATCAGCCCCTGCCCGTAAGGCAAGGTGACGAAGCTCTCGGCCAGCACCTCCAGCGCCACCAGGTGCCCGTTGATCGCCAGGAACAGCAGGGTCACCAGCATCAGCATGAACTGCCCGAGCACCGGCACCGAGACGCCGTTGGTTGGGTCGACCATCGAGGCGAAACCCAGGCCCATCTGCATGGCGATGATCTGCCCCGCGACGATGAAGAGGTGGAAGAACAGCTGCAGGACGAAGCCCAGCATGGCACCGATCAGCACCTGCTCGACGATCAGCAGCAGGCTGCGCAGGCTCAATGCGTCCACCTGCGGCATCGGCGGCAGGGTCGGCACCAGCACCACGCTGATGGCCAGCGCCAGGTACAGGCGCACGCGGGTCGGCACCAGCTGCGTACCGATGATCGGCATCACCATCAGCATCGCCGCGATACGGAACAACGGCAGCAGGAACTGGCCGACCCAGCCGCTGATCTGCGCATTGCTCAACTCCAGCATCGCCCCCTGCCCTCAACCGATCAGGTAGGGAATGTTCTGAATCAGCGTCTGGGTGTACTCCATCAGCTGACTCACCAACCAGGGACCGGCCCAGATCAGGGTGATCAGCATCACCATCAGGCGCGGCAGGAAACTCAGGGTCTGTTCGTTGATCTGCGTGGCGGCCTGGAACATCGCCACGATCAGGCCGACCACTAGGCTCGGCACCACCGCCAGGCCGACGATCAGGACGATCAGCCAGAGCGCTTCGCGAAACAGGTCAACCGCAATCTCGGGGGTCATGTGCGCCTCGCTATAAGGTGCCGAAGCTGGCGGCCAGGGTGCCCATGATCAGCGCCCAGCCATCGACCAGCACGAACAGCATGATCTTGAACGGCAGCGAGATGATCAGCGGCGACAGCATCATCATGCCCATGGCCATGAGGATACTGGCGACCACCATGTCGATGATCAGGAACGGGATGAAGATCATGAAGCCGATCTGGAAGGCCGTCTTCAGCTCGGACGTCACGAAGGCCGGCACCAGGATGGTCAGCGGCACGTCCTCGACACCGGCCAGGTCGGTACGCTTGGACAGGCGCACGAACAGCTCCAGATCGCTCTCGCGGGTCTGCGCCAGCATGAAGTCGCGGATCGGCCCCTCGGCACGCGTCAGCGCCTCCTGGGCGACGATCTCCTCGTTGAGATAGGGCTGCAGGGCGTCGCTGTTGATGCGGTCGAACACCGGCGCCATGATGAACATCGTGAGAAACAGCGCCAACCCCACCAGGATCTGGTTCGAGGGCGTCTGCTGCAGGCCGAGCGCCTGCCGCAGGATGGAGAACACGATGATGATCCGGGTGAAGCTGGTCATCAGCATGACGAACGCCGGGATGAAGCTCAGCGCGGTCATGATCAGCAGGATCTGCAGGCTGACCGAGTACTCCTGCTGGCCGTCCGCGTCCGTGGACAGGGTGATGGCCGGGATCGACAGCGGGCTGCTGCCCTGCTGGATCAGGCTATTGCCCGTGGGCGGATCCTCGGCGAACGCCAGCGAAGTGGCCAGGCTAAGCACCAGCACCAGCAACAGACGCAGCATCAGGATTTATCCTTCTGATCCTTGCCCAGCAGCTCCATCAGGCGCTGGGCGAACTCGGGGGTGGCGGGCTCGGCATCGCCCAGGTGCACCGGCTCCTTGAGCACATGCAGCGGCGCGATGCGCCCGGCGGACAGGCCCAGGAGGATCTGCTCGTTGCCCACCTGCACCAGCACCAGGCGATCGCGCGGCCCGAGCGGCTGGGTCGCCAGCAGCTTGATAACCTGGCCACCACGCGGTGCCAGCTGCTGCACACGGCGTAACAGCCAGGCCAGCAGGAAGATCAGGCCGATGACCAGCAACAGCCCCAGCAGCAACTGGCCGAGCTGGCCGGCCACATCGCTGCTGGCCATCGGCGTCGCGGCCTTGCCGGCAGACTCGGCGGCGACAACGACGCCAGGCAGCGCCAACAGCAACGCAAGGATTCGGCTCATGTCAGCGCAGCTTCTTGATGCGTTCGCTGGGGCTGATCACGTCGGTCAGGCGGATGCCGAACTTCTCGTTGACCACGACCACTTCGCCATGGGCGATCAGCGTACCGTTGACCAGCACGTCCAGCGGCTCGCCGGCCAGGCGATCGAGCTCGATCACCGAACCCTGGTTGAGCTGCAGCAGGTTGCGGATGGTGATGTCGGTGTTGCCGACCTCCATGGAGATGGACACCGGAATATCCAGAATCACATCCAGGTTGGGCCCTTCCAGGTTGACCGGCAGGTTGGGCGACGGCGGTGCGCTGCCGAACTCCTCCATCGGCGCACGCGGCGCGGCGGGCTGCGCAGGTTGTGCGGCCTCCTGCCCGGCCAGCATGGCGTCGATGTCGTCCTGCCCGGCGTCTTCACCGGCCTCGGCCAGCGCAGCAGCCCACTCGTCGGCCAGTGCCTGTTCCTCGGGGGAAGTGTTTTCTTCGTCTGCCATCGTCTTTCCTCGCCTGGCTTCAGCTATTCGTTCGCATCGGGCCAACCGGCCCACAGGGTTGCCGGCGCTTCAGCGCTGGCGTTCGATCGGGTCCAGCACCTGCAAGGCCAGGTTGCCCTTGTGGGCCCCCAGCTTGACCTTGAAGGTCGGCACGCCATTGGCGCGCATGATCACGTTGTCCGGCAGCTCCACCGGGATCACGTCTCCCGGCTGCATGTGCAGGATGTCGCGCAGCTTCAGCTGACGACGCGCCACCGTCGCGGACAGGGGCACGCTGACATCGAGGATGTCTTCGCGCAGGGCCTTGATCCAGCGCTCGTCCTGATCGTCGACATCGGACTGGAAGCCGGCGTCGAGCATCTCGCGGATCGGCTCGATCATCGAATACGGCATGGTGATGTGCAGGTCGCCGCCACCGCCGTCCAGTTCGATGTGGAAGGTGGAGACCACCACCACCTCGCTGGGGCTGACGATGTTGGCCAGCGCCGGGTTGACCTCCGAGTTGACGTACTCGAAGTTGATATCCATCACCGCGTGCCAGGCTTCGCGCAGATCGACGAAGGCCTGATCCAGCACCATGCGCACCACGCGCAGTTCGGTCGGGGTGAACTCGCGCCCTTCGATCTTGGCGTGGCGGCCGTCGCCGCCGAAGAAGTTGTCCACCAGCTTGAACACCAGCTTGGCATCGAGGATGAACAGCCCGGTGCCACGCAGCGGCTTCATCTTCACCAGGTTGAGGCTGGTCGGCACGTACAGCGAATGCACGTACTCACCGAACTTCATCACCTGCACGCCACCCACGGCGACGTCGGCGGAGCGCCGCAGCAGGTTGAACATGCTGATGCGGGTGTAACGGGCGAAGCGCTCGTTGATCATCTCCAGGGTCGGCATGCGCCCACGGACGATACGGTCCTGACTGGTCAGGTCATACTGCTTGACGCTCGTCGGATCGGCGGAGTCTTCGGTCTCGACCAACCCGTCGTCGACGCCATGCAGCAGCGCATCGATCTCGTCCTGGGAAAGCAGGTCTTGCACGGCCATGTTCGGCTCCCGCTACTGCAACACGAAATTGGTGAACAGCACCTGCTCGACCACAGTGCTGCCGGTTTCCTTCTGGGCCAGCTCCTGCACGCTGGCCAGCGCCTGCTGCAGGAGCATCTCCTTGCCCAGCGGCGTCTGCAGCGCGGCGAAATCCTGACCGGCGAGCAGCATCACCAACTGGTTGCGCAGCACCGGCATGTGCACCTTGAGCTTCTCCATCCCGGCAGCGTCACGCCCCATCAGCGCCATGCTGAGCTGCAGGTAGCGGGTGCGCCCCTGGTAGTTGAAGTTGACGACGAAGGCCGGCATCAGGTCCTGATACAGCGCCGGCTGGTGCCCCGGGGCGGCAGGCGCCTCGGCTTCGCTGGCCGCATGCTCCTCGGACTTGTCGCCCTTGCTGAGAATGAACCAGGTACCGCCAACGGACAGGCCGACAGCCAGCAACAGGCCCACCACGATGAGAATGATGAGTTTGAGCTTGCTCTTGCCGGCGGGTTGTCCCTCGGCCGCAGGTGCCGCTTCTTTCTTAGCCATGCCAATAATCCGTCACTTGTCGGAGTTTTGTCCGCTTTCAAAGGGTTAAGAGCAAGTGTTATGCCAGCATATGAGCAGGCTTGTCTAACTCCGGGCTGCGGATTTAACAGCGCCAGCCTCTTGCTGTCACCTCAAATGCAATCGCCCGGGTTGCCTGAATGGCTACCCGGGCGATTGCAAGTCTAGCGGAGTCACGCCGAACATCGGAGCCGGCGGCCTGTGGCGTGGCGCTCGTTTCGCTCGCGCCAGGCGGCCGCCGATGCCGCGCAGCGGGCCAGGACCGCAGCGTTTCGGCTACGTATCACGCGTAGTAGTCGACGAGCCCCCGACCACTGCTCAGGCGATCGCTGCGGATTTCCTGATGACCGACGGCCTGCCCCTCGTCACCGGCAAACAGGCCATCGCGCGCGCCGGAACCGCCGCGCCCGCCCTCGCCCTGGCCTTGCCCCTGCCAGCCACGGTTCAGCGACTGGTCGGAAACGTTGGCATCGGCCAGGTTCATGCCCTGTTGCGCGAACATCTCGCGCAAGCGATGCATCTGCCCTTCCAGCGCGTCACGCACACCGGCGTTGGGGCTGGCGAAGGTGACCTGGGCCTGGTCCTGAGTCATGTGCACCCGCACCTCGAGGCGCCCCAGGTCCGCCGGGTCGAGCTGGATCTCGGCAGACTTGAGGTTCTGGCTGGACAGCCACATGACCCGATCGACCACCGCCTCGCTCCAGCCGGCCTGCTGCATGGCCACCGGCTGGCCGGGTACCAGCGGCAGACGCTGCGCAGCGTTGGTCTGCTGGTTGAGGGCCTGGGTCAGCGCACTGAGCTTGCTGACGAACTGATCCGGACGATTGGGCTGGACGCTGTCCTTCAGGCTGTCCTGGACATCCTTGGCCAGGCTCTCCAGCGGCAGGTCCAGGGTGGACTCGTCAGTCGTCGTGGTCGACTCCTCGCCCTTGCCCATGGCGGCCATGGCGGCGGCGAAATCGGCACTGGCCACGGTCTTGGTGCTCTTGCTGACAGCCTCCTGCACCGGCGTAGGCTTGACCGCCAGTTCCTCCGGCTGCGAATCGAGCAGCGCCAGCGGGTCGAGCCCCTCTTCCTCCGTCACCGGCCCGGCCTCTTCGCCAGCGGCAGCGGCGGCGGCACCGGTGATCACCAGCGCCGCGGGCTCCAGCTCCTCATCGGGGAGCGCGGCCTCCTCGGTTTGCGGCTGCATACCGCCCAGGGCCATCGCCAGCAACGGGTCGAGTTCCTCCTCCCCGGTTTCCTCACTCGGCAAGGAATTGCCGGAGGCGGCAACCTCCGGCTGCTCAGCGGCAGCCGTGGCAGCGTCGGCCTCGGCCGTAGCCGGGCCGCTGCTCTGTTCTTGCTTGGGCTTCTCGGCATTGCCAGCACGCTCGCCAGGCTTGGCCTGGCGCTCCTTGGCATATACCTCGGCAAAGCTGGAAGCACCGTTCTTGCTGGGCTCCGGCGCTTTAGCCGGCTGCTTCGCTTTGCTCTTAACCTCAGGCGTGGCCTGCAGGCGCAGATCGGGCAACGCGGACATGGACGCTCTCCGTCTAATGGGTCGTGACGGTATCAGAGCAAAGGACGGGCCAACTCGTGCAATCGCCTAGACGCGATAACGCTGGCGCTCGGATTTGAGCAGGATGCGGACGATGGCGAACTCGCGCTCGATCTGCTCGATCAAGGCCGGCGCCAGCTCCATCGCCTCACGCCGCCCGGCGTCTTCGAGCTCCTTGCACAGGCCGGACAGCATCACCGCGCCCATGTTGCTGCAGCTGCCCTTGAAGCTGTGCGCAGCCAGGCGCAGCCCCTGCGGGTCGCCCTGCGCCTCGGCCTCGCGCAGCAGGCGCACGCGCTCCTCGGAGTCAGCCACGAAGGTATCGAGCAACGCCGGATATTCGGCTTCCATTACGTCCTGCAGGGCTGCCAGGACGGCATCGTCGAGATGGATATCGGACAACGGGTCACTCCCTGAACGACAGGACTGGCATTATGCCTCAGCAGACCAGCAAAACTCCACGCTGACGCCCCGGCCATCCGCGCAAAGGCCAAAACCATCACTGAGCTGGCGAACCAGGCCCAGACCGCGCCCACACAGGGCTTCATCACCGGCCGCATCGACCTCGTCCGGGTCGAATCCCGGCCCGCTGTCCTCGACCCGGATGATCAGCCGACCACCGGCCCCTTCGGGCAGCATCTGCAGGTGAAAACGCACGTAGCCATCCTGCAGCGCGCCCAGGCGCAGGCGGCGCTCGCGGTAGTATTCGGCAAAACCGCTGGCATCGCGCTTCAACGAGGAGTCCAGGCCCATCACGCCATGCTCCAGCGCGTTGGAGTAGAGCTCGGCAAGCACGGTGTACAGCTCGCCACCACGCGGCCTCAGCGCCTGCACGTCGAGCAGCAGCTGCAGCAGGTACGGCAAGGGATTGAAATGCCGCAGGCTGTGCGCCCGAAACTCGAAAGTCGCGGACCAGTCCTGCGCACTGCTCAAGCCACTGTCGGCGAACGCCAGCGGCCGGGGGCGCCCGTCATCCTCGGGCATCCCGACCTGAACCATGCTGACGTCGTCCTGCTGCTCGCCACGAAACGCCACCAGCGCCCGCTGGATTTCCTCGAACAACGCCGGTGGCTGGCGGTTGGCGTCCAGCAGCTCCAGCAGGCGCTGCTCGCCGAACAGCTCGCCCTGCTGATCGCAGGCCTCCAGCACGCCGTCGCTGAGCAGGAAGACCCGATCGCCCAGCTCCAGCGGATAGACCTCGCAACGATCGCTGAACGCGGCGGGGTCGAGAATGCCCAGCGGCAGGTGGCGCGATACCAGCGGCTGCCGCGGCCGGCCATCGGCATGCAGCAGGTAGCCGTCGGGCAGGCCGCCGTTCCACACCTCCAGCAGACCGCGCTTGCTGCTGATGTTGAGCATGGTGGCGCAACAGAACACCCCCACCGGCAGGATGCGCTTGAGCTTGGCGTTGATCTCGCGAAGGATCTCGGCGAGCGCATGGCCCTTGGCGGTCATGCCATAGAACACCTCGGCCAGCGGCATCGCACCGATGGCCGCCGGCAATCCGTGGCCGGTGAAATCGCCAAGCATCACGTGCATGCCGCCCGACGGCTTGTAGGCCGCCAGCAGCAGGTCACCGTTGAACAGCGCGTAGGGCGATTGCAGGTAGCGTATGTTCGGCGCGGCCAGGCAGCCGGAATGCGCCACCTTGTCGAACACCGCCTTGGCCACGTGCTGCTCGCGCAGCAGGTGCTCGTTGTGCCGGGCGATCAGGTCACGCTGCTGCAACACCGTGTCGTGCAGGCGGCGCAGGCGATCCATGGCGCCGATCTTGGCTTCCAGGATCACCCGGTTGTAGGGCTTGGCGAGAAAGTCGTCGCCACCGGCCTCCAGGCAGCGAACCAGCGCCTCGCCCTCGGTCAGCGAGGTGAGAAAGATGATCGGAACCAGCGCCTCGCCGGTCTTCTGCTTGATCCGCCGGGCCGCCTCGAAGCCATCCATCACCGGCATCAGCGCGTCCATCAGCACCAGGTGCGGACGTTCCTCCTCGAACAGGGCGACCGCCTCGAGGCCATTGCTGGCGGTCGTCACGCGATGCCCCTGGCGACTGACGATGGTCGACAGCAGCATGCGATCGGCCGCGTTGTCCTCGGCAATCAGGATCGACAGACGATCAGGCATGCTCAGGTGATCTGGAACAACTGCTCGAAGTTGGAAATAGCGAGGATCTTGCGAACGTCGCTACTGCAGTTGAGCAGGCGGATCTCCGCGGCATCGCCACCGGCATGGTCGCGCAGCAGCAGGAGCATGCCCAGCGCCGAGCTGTCCAGGTAGCTGGTGTCGCGCAGGTCGACCTGATAGCGCTTGGGCGTGATGTTGACGCGCTCGTAGGCGTCACGGAATTCCTGGTGGGAGGCGAAGTCGAAGCGTCCTCGAATCACGATGGTCAGCTCTTGCCCGTCCGCGGACGGTTGCGAGGTAATGGCCATGTCTACTCCTTTGTCGAGACTCTGCCAGATAAGGTGGTTCACGTCTCAAGGTGTAGCACCTGCCCGGCGCCGAAACAACTCCGTTCAGGGTTCGCCGCGATCGATCAGGCGCTGCGCCAGCTCATCGAGCAGCTTCTGCTCGCGTCGATCCTCGGCCAGACGCGCCTCGTCGATATAGCGCTGGACCAGCTTGCGCAGCCCTTCCAGCCGCGCGTAGCGCTGCTGCCAGAGCGCCCGAGCCTTCTCCATGTTGGCGCGGTGCCATTCGAGACTCTGCTGCTGCTGCCCGACGGCCGTCTCCAGCTGCGAGAGAAAGCGCTGGTAGTTCATCAGCCACTGCCCGGAGACGCCCTTGCTGCCTTCGCTGATCCACTGCTGCTGGTAATCGCCACGAAAGCGCTCCAGCTCGCCCAGCTTGGCTTCGGCCTGGCCGACCAGGCCCCGGCAGTGCCCCAGCTGGCGGGCGGCCTCGCGCTCGGCCTTCTCCGCCATGTCGACCACCGGCTGCAGGCGCTTGGCTCGACTCAGGCTCATGCCGCAGTGCCCCCTGCGGCAGCGTCCAGGCAGCGCAGCGTCGGCTCAGGAACCATGTCTCGCCCCGTCACTGCCCCAGCACACCGGCCAGTTGTTCGCGACTCTGCGCCATGCCGACGCTCTCGCCGAGCCCCTGACGCAGGTACTGGGCCATCTGCGGCTGCCGCGCGATGGCCAGGTCGGTATCGGCGTCGCCACCAGGGACGTAGGCACCGACGCTGATCAGGTCGCGGCTCTGCTGGAAGCGCGACCACAGCTGCTTGAAGCGTTGCGCCTGCTTGAGCTGCTCGGCGGGCACCACCTGCGGCATCACCCGGCTGATGGAGGACTCGATGTCGATGGCCGGATAATGCCCCTCCTCGGCCAGCCGGCGGGACAGGACGAAGTGCCCGTCGAGCACACCGCGCGCCGCATCGGCGATGGGGTCCTGCTGGTCATCGCCTTCGCTCAGCACGGTGTAGAACGCGGTGATCGAACCACCGCCGGCCTCGGCATTGCCGGCACGCTCGACCAGCTTGGGCAGCTTGGCGAACACCGACGGTGGATAGCCCTTGGTCGCGGGCGGCTCGCCGATGGCCAGGGCGATCTCCCGCTGGGCCTGGGCATAGCGGGTCAGCGAATCCATCAGCAGCAGCACGTTCTTGCCCTTGTCGCGAAAGTACTCGGCGATACGCGTGCAGTACTGCGCCGCACGCAGGCGCATCAGCGGCGCATCGTCGGCAGGCGAGGCGACCACGACGGAACGCTTGAGCCCCTCCTCGCCGAGGATTTCGTCGATGAACTCCTTCACCTCGCGCCCACGTTCGCCGATCAGGCCGACGACGATGATCTCGGCTTCGGTGAAGCGGGTCATCATCCCGAGCAACACCGACTTGCCCACGCCGGTACCGGCGAACAGGCCCAGGCGCTGGCCACGCCCGACGGTCAGCAGGCCGTTGATGGTGCGGATGCCGACATCCAGTGGCTGGCTGATGGGGTCACGGTTGAGCGGGTTGATCATGGGGCCATCCATCGGCACCCAGTCCTCGGCTTTCATGCCGCCCTTGCCGTCCAGGGCCCTGCCGGCACCATCGAGCACCCGGCCGAGCATCGACATGCCCATCGGCAGGCGGCCCGCATCCGGCAGCGGCACGACACGTGCGCCCGGCGCGATGCCGGCCAGACTGCCGACCGGCATCAGGTAGATCTTGCCGCCGGAGAAGCCCATGACCTCGGCCTCGACCTGCACCGGGTGGTAGCTGTCATCGTTGATCACCAGGCAGCGGCTGCCGATTGCCGAGCGCAGCCCCTCGGCCTCCAGCGTCAGGCCGACCATGCGCAGCAGGCGGCCTTCGAGGATCGGCTGGCTGGGCAGGTTGATGGCGTCGCTGTAGCCCTCCAGGCGCCGCGCGAAGCTCACCCGGTCAAGGCGCATCGGAGTTTTCCAGGTCCAGGTTGATGTCCGCCTCGGGCGGCTGGGTCGCCTGTGCACGCTGTTGCTCGAACAGCTGCTTGAGCGCCTGTGCCATGCGCGTTTCGACGCTGGCGTCGATCTGGCTGTGCTCGGATTCGATACGGCAGCCGCCAGGCAGCAGGCCGTCGTCCTCGAGAATGCGCCAGTCTTCTTCATGGCGCTCGCGCAGGGCCTTGATCGTCTCGAAGTCCTGCGGGTTGATCTGGATACGGATGTTGTCCGCGCCCATCGGCAGCAGCTTGAGCGCCTCGCGCAACACCTGGCGAATCTGGCTGGAATCGGTGTTCAGCTCGCGCTGGATCACCTCGCGCACCATGTGGCTGACCAGGCGCACCAGGGCGACCTCGACCTGCTGGTCCTGCTCGGCGATCGGCTCCAGCAACTGTTGCATGAGTTTCTCGAGGCCGTCGATCTTGAGCGCCAGGGCGGCGTCGGCCTCCTGCTTGGCCTTGAGCTGGCCGGCATGAAAACCGTCCTTCTCGCCGGTGGCGAACCCTTCGTTGTAGGCGTCCTGGCGGATCGCCTCCACCTCGTCGAGCGTCAGGGGTTTGACATCCTCGAGCGCCACCTCTTCGACCTGCGCCGCCTCGTCCACCTCCGCTTCGGCAGCCGGCGCCGGCTCTTCGACGGTTGGCTCGGCTTCGGCCTGCGCGTCTCCGGGCGGGTCGAAACTGGGCAATGCCCAACGGTCGAACGTGCCAAGATCCTTGGCACGAATCAGCTCGCTCTCCGGCTCCTTGGTCACCGACATGGCTTAGACCATTTCCTCGCCGCCCTTGCCGCCGAGCACGATCTCGCCGGCTTCGGCCATACGGCGAGCGATGGTGAGGATTTCCTTCTGCGCCGCTTCGACGTCGCTGACGCGCACCGGCCCCTTGGCCTCCAGGTCGTCGCGCAGCAGTTCCGCGGCGCGCTTGGACATGTTCTTGAAGACCTTTTCCTTGATCGCATCGTCGGCGCCCTTGAGCGCCAGTACCAGCACCTCGGACGACACCTCGCGCATCAGCGCCTGGATGCCGCGGTCGTCGACGTCCGCCAGGTTGTCGAACACGAACATGAGGTCCTCGATCTGCGTCGACAGGTCTTCGTCCACCTCGCGGATCGAGTCCATCAGCTGGCCTTCCACCGAGCTGTCGAGGAAGTTCATGATGTCCGCCGCACGCTTGACCCCACCCATGGTGGCGCGCGAGGTGTTGGCGCTGCCGGAGAACTGCTTCTCGAGAATCTGGTTGAGTTCCTTGAGCGCCGAAGGCTGCACGGTGTTGAGCGAGGACACGCGCAGGATGATGTCCAGGCGCACCTTGTGATCGAAGTGGCTGAGCACTTCGCCGGCCTGGTCCGGATCGAGGTAGGCGACGACGATGGCCTGGATCTGCGGGTGCTCGTAGCGGATCACGTCCGCCACCGCACGCGGCTCCATCCACTTGAGGCTGTCCAGGCCACTGGTGCTGCCGCCGAGCAGGATGCGGTCGATCAGGTTGCCGGCCTTGTCCTCGCCCAGTGCCGCGGTGAGCATCTTGCGGATGTAGCCGTCGGAACCGACGCCCAGGCTGGTCTGGTCGCCGACGATCTCGACGAACTCGCCCATAACCTGCTCGACCTGCTCGCGGTGGATGTTGCGCATGCCGGCCATGGCCACGCCGACGCGCTGCACTTCCTTGGGCCCGAGATGGCGCAGCACCTGCGCGGCATCGGTCTCACCCAGCGACAGCAGCAGGATCGCGGCCTTGTCGACCTTGGTCAGCTTGGTAGCGGTACGATTGTCACTCATCGGCGTTGATCCACTCTTTCACTACCTGGGCAACGCGGCCCGGATCTTCCGCCACCAGGCTCTTGATGGCGTTCAGTTGTGCATCATACCCCTCACTGGGACTGGGGAGCATTATGCTCTGCGGCCCGCCCAGACTGACGCGATCGTCGGACAGCTCGCCATCCAGTCCGGCCATCTCGCCCAGTTCCACGTCGCCGCCCTTGCCCTGCTCGCCGCCCTTGCCGCCGCCGGTGATGTTGTTCAGCACCGGGCGCAGCACGCCGAACACCAGGACCAGGATGAACAGTACGCCGAGCACCTGCTTGACGATGTCCCAGAACCAGGGCTGGGTGTAGAACGGGATATCCGGAATCTCTTCGCCGATGGACGCGGTGAACGCGGTGTTGATCACGCTGACGCTGTCCCCGCGGCTGGCATCGAAGCCGACCGAGTCCTGCACGAGACGGGTGAAACGCGCCAGGTCGTCGGCACTCCACGGAACGCGGGTGGTCTCGCCCGTCGCCGGGTCGACACGCACCTGGTCATCCACCACCACCGCGACCGACAGGCGACGCAGGCGCCCCTGCTGCTGCTTGGTGTAGCTGACCGAACGATCCAGCTCGAAATTGCGCGTGGACTGCTCGCGCTTGTCCGCCGGGTAAGGCGCCAGCATCGGCTGGCCGGTGGCCGGATCGGTGATCTGCTGGCCATTGGCATCCACCAGCGGCTGCCCGGCGGCTACCGGCCCGGCAGGTGCCGCGGCGGCAGCGGCCTGCTGCGGCGCGGCAGCCGGACCCGGCGGCTGATTGGACAGTGCGCCCGGCACGCCCTGCGGCGGCAGGCTGCTCTGGCGCTGTTCGTTGACCTGCTGTTCGCTGCGCAGGGCCGGCTGGTCCGGGTTGAACATCTCGGAGGTGGACTCGACCGCACTGAAATCCACGTCGGCAGACACTTCGGCCTTGTAGCGCCCGGTGCCCAGCACCGGCTGCAGGATGTTGTGCACGCGCTGGGTGAACAGCGTTTCCATACGACGGGTGTAGTCGAACTGCTTGCCCGCCATGGTCAGCTCGGACAGCTCCTGCTGGTCGGAGAGCAGATTGCCCTTCTGGTCGACCACGGTGACCTGGCCCTTGTCCAGTTCCGGCACGCTGGTGGCGACCAGGTTGACGATGGCCATGACCTGGCTGGGCTCCAGCGCGCGGCCCGGGTACAGCTCCACCAGAACCGAGGCGGAAGGCTTGCGCTCGTCACGCACGAACACCGAGGCTTTGGGCATGGCCAGGTGCACGCGCGCAGCCTTGACGTTGTTGAGGCTGGCCACGGTGCGCGCCAGTTCGCCCTCGAGGCCACGGCGGTAACGGGTCGCTTCCATGAACTGGCTGGTGCCCAGGCCCTGCTCACGGTCGAGAATCTCGAAGCCGACACTGGTGTCGGTCGGCGCCACTCCGGCGGCGGCAAGGCGCATGCGCGCACGCGCCAGATCGTCGGCCTTGACCAGCAGGGCGCCGGAATTGGGTTCGATGGTGTAGTCGATGCCGGACGCCGCCAGCGTGTCGACCACCTGGGTGGCGTCCATCCCGTTCAGGCTGCCGTACAGCGGACGATAGTCCGGTTGCTGCGACCAGAGCACCACGGCAAAGCCGATCGCCACGCTGGCGGCCAGGCCGACCAGCAGGCCGAGCTGGCGCAGCACCGACATTTCCGCGAGGTTTTCCAGGAAGCTAAGACCCAGCAGCGGCTTCTTGGGCTCGCCTGCGTCAGCCTTGGCCGGGACGTTTGCTACTGCTGCTTCAGCCATGAATCAACCCTCAGACCGGCATCTGCATGATGTCTTGATAAGCCTGGACCAGCTTGTTACGCACCTGGGTCATGGCCTGGAAGGATACGCTGGCTTTCTGCGAGGCGATCATCACGTCGGTCAGGTCGACCCCGCTCTGGCCCATCTCGAAAGCGGTAGCCAGCTTGTTGGAAGCCTGCTGGGTTTCGTTGACCTTGTTCACCGCCTGGCCAAGCATCTCCGAGAAGCTCGGCGCCCCGGCCACTGGCTCGCTGACAGCAGGCTTCTGCCGGGCCATGGCCTCGGCCTGCATGGCACGCATTTCCAGCATCAAGCGATTGAATTCAACACCCTGACTCATGACATCCTCCACTGCCCGCTTTTTGACGCTAGCGGTGCTTTGCAGGGGTATCTGCAACAAGGGTGCCAAGAGAGCAGCTTCAAGCTTCAAGCTTCAAGCAAGAGCAAGAGCGGGCGACGGGGAGGTACGGCCGGCAGGAGCGGATTCATCCGCGAAAAGAGACAGCACCGCGCCCGCCGGAATCGCGAATGAAAGGCTCCTGCACGAGGAGCCAGGCGATGGCGAACGCGGCGTTACCAGAGATCAACTGGCGTAGAGATAGGCCTCGACATCCATGCCGGCATCACGCATCTGCGCCAGCTTGTAACGCAGCGTGCGCGGGCTGATGCCCAGGCGCTCGGCGGCCTCCTTGCGGCGGCCACGTTCGGCACGCAGGGTGTCGATGATGACCTGGAATTCGCGACGCCGCAGGTCTTCCCCCAGCGCGCCACCGTCACCGCTGCCCAGCGCTTCGTCCGCCGGGACCACGGCCGCCGGCGCACTGGGCACCACGGCCAGGCGCGGCGCGGCGCTCTGCACGGACTGGCCGATGGAGGCGTTCAGGCACAGGTCCTGCGCCTGGATCACCCCGCCTTGCTGCAGGATCAGGGCGCGCTGGATGGCGTTGTCCAGTTCCCGCACGTTGCCGGGCCATTGATGCTGTACCAGGCTCTGCGCCGCCGACTCGGAGAGACGCACCGGAGACTGATTCATTTTTTTGACGTGCTTGGCCAGCAACCGCTCGGCGAGCGGCAGGATGTCGGCAGGTCGCTCGCGCAGCGGACGCCAGGCCAGCGGGAACACCGACAGGCGATAGTAGAGATCCTCACGGAAACGCCCGGCCGCCACTTCGCCGGCCAGATCGCGGTTGCTGGTCGCCAGCACGCGAATATCCAGGCTGACGGGCTTGCGCGCCCCGACCCGCTCCACTTCGCGCTCCTGCAGCACGCGCAGCAACTTCGCCTGCAGCCCCAGCGGCATCTCGGAAATCTCGTCGAGCAGGATGGTGCCGCCATCCGCCAGCTCGAACTTGCCTGGCTGGGCCGTGACGGCGCCGGTGAAGGCACCCTTCTCGTGACCGAACAGGGTGGCCTCGAGCATGTTGTCGGGAATCGCCGCGCAGTTGATCGCGATGAACGGGCCATTGCCGCGCGGCGACTGCTGATGGATGTAGCGCGCCAGCACCTCCTTGCCGGTGCCGGACTCGCCGGTGATCATCACCGTCGAATCGCTCTGCGCGACGCGGGCCGCCAGCTCGAGCAACTGCACGCTGGCCGGTTCCAGCGCCACCGGGCCGTCGCGATCGCCGGCCGGCAGCTTGCCCAGCGCATGCTTGGCGACCAGCTCCAGCAGGGTGCGCGGCTCGAAGGGCTTGACCAGGTAATCGGCGGCACCCTGACGGATCGCATCGACCGCACGCTCCACCGCGCCGAACGCGGTCATCAGCAGCACCGGCAACTGCGGGTGGCGAGTGCGGATCTGCGCCAGCAACTGATGCCCGTCCATCCCCGGCATGTTGACGTCGCTGACCACCAGGCCGAACGGCTCCTCGCTCAGTGCGACCAGCGCCGCCTCGGCGCAATCGACCGCGCGATAGTCGTGCCCACCCAGGCACAGGGTATCGGCCAGGGCTTCGCGCAGGGCGCGATCGTCTTCAACCAGCAGGACTTTGGCAGCCATGGGTTACTCCTGTTTCGAATGAGGTGCCGCGTTGAGCAGCGGCAGGGAAACGATGGCGCAGGTTCCACGACCCGCACGCGATTGCAGCAGCAGCTGGCCCTGATGGGCACGCGCCACGGCCTTGACCACCGCCAGCCCCAGGCCGGTTCCGGTGGTCTTGGTGGTAAAGAAGGGTTCACCCAGGCGCGCCAGGGTTTCGCGTGACATGCCCGGGCCGTTGTCGCTGACGCACAGGCGCAGCTGGCCATCACGACGATACAGATGGATCTTCAGACGAGCATCGCGCCCGGCGGCCTGGATGGCGTTGTCGATCAGGTTGAGCACCGTGCCGACCAGGGTGTCGCGATTGCACAGCAGCTCGCCCTCGCGGACGTCGCACTGCCAGCGGACCGCCATGTCGCCGACGTGGGCCTCGGCGGCCGCGCGCAGGGCAGCGAACAGCTCGGCGGGCGACAGACGATCCGGCAGCGGCAACTCACCGCGGGCGAAGATCAGCATGTCGCGCACCTGGTTCTCCAGCTCGTGCAGACGCTCCTTGAGACGCCCGGCGAAGCGCTGCTGCTGCTCGGCGGGCAGGACCTGCTCGTTCAGGTGACTGGCATACAGCAGTGCCGCGGACAGCGGTGTACGAATCTGATGCGCCAGCGAGGCCACCATGCGCCCCAGCGCAGAGAGTCGCTCGTGACGGGAAAGCTGATCCTGCAGGCGACGGGTTTCCGTCAGGTCGGTCAGCAGCACCAGCTGACCGGGCTCGCCGTGCAACGACCGCGTGGCGATCGACAGGCGTCGGCCATCGCGCATGGAAATCTCGTGGCCATCGTCTTCACGCGGGGCGAAGTTGCGCGCGATCACCTGGCGCCAGAGCATGCCGACCAGGGGCTGTCCCAGCAGTGCCCGGGCCACGGGGTTGGCCTCGCGCACCACGCCCTGCCCATCGATCACGATCACGCCACCCGGCAGCAGGTCGAGCAGGCTCTGCAGGCGATGCGCCAGGCGCTCTTTCTCCGCCAGTTCCTGCATGCGCTGGGCGCTGACCAATGCCAGCTGGCCCTTGAGCTCGTTGACCCGCGCCTCGAGCAGGCTGTACGACTCGCTGAGCTGGCTGGACATCTGGTTGAACAGGGCAAAGGCCTGTTCCAGACCGGCACGACTGGCCTGCTCGAGCGGCGCCGACAGGCTGGGCTCGGTGGATTCGGTGGGACGGCGGTTGGCTTCCATCTGCTTCTCTCGCATGACGCACCGTCAGAAGACGGTCAGATGCAGGAGACCTAGCAATCCCTGTGCCTATTTTTTTGTTCTTATTTTTCAATAACTTGAAAAATAAAGCCGGGTGCTGTGTCAAAGCCCCGGCTTTATTGGATGAAACGCCTGCATCAATGGACGTATCGATGACGCCTCAGTCGTCGTCCTGACCTTCCTCTTCACGACGACTCATGCCGTACTTGCGCATCTTCTCCACCAGCGTGGTACGACGAATGCGCAGGCGCTCGGCCGCCCGCGCGACGACGCCGCCGGCATCATCCAGCGCCTGCTGGATCAACCCCTGCTCGAGGTTGCCGAGGTAGTCCTTCAGGTCCAGGCCCTCGGGCGGCAGCATGGCCGGCGTGTCGAGCCCCGGCAACCCGGCCATGATCGCGGCGCGCTCTTCCATTTCATCGCGCAGGGTGGCGGCCAGTTGCTCGTCCTCGTCATCCACGTGACGGAACTTCTTCGGCAGCTCGCCAACGCCGATCACGCCATAGGGATGCATGATCGCCATGCGCTCGACCAGGTTGGCCAGCTCGCGCACGTTGCCCGCCCAGTCATGGCGACACAGCGACATGATGGCCGCCGAGTTGAAGCGGATGGAGCCACGCTTCTCGTGCTCCATGCGCGAGATCAGCTCGTTCATCAGCAGCGGGATGTCTTCGATGCGCTCGCGCAGCGGTGCCATCTCGATGGGGAAGACGTTGAGGCGGTAGTACAGATCCTCACGGAAACTGCCGTCCTCGATCATCTTCTCCAGATTCTTGTGCGTGGCCGCGATGATGCGCACATCGGCAGTCTGGGTCTTGTTGCTGCCCACACGCTCGAAGGTGCGCTCCTGCAGCACACGCAGCAGCTTGACCTGCATCGGCAGCGGCATGTCGCCGATCTCGTCGAGGAACAGGGTACCGCCGTTGGCCAGCTCGAAGCGCCCTGCCCGGCTGGTGATGGCGCCAGTGAACGCCCCCTTTTCATGGCCGAACAGCTCGCTCTCCAGCAGCTCGGCCGGAATGGCCCCGCAGTTGACCGGCACGAAAGGGGCCTCACGGCGCTTGGAGTGGTAGTGCAGGTTGCGCGCCACCACCTCCTTGCCGGTACCCGATTCGCCCAGGATCAGCACGCTCGCTTCGGTATCGGCGACCTGCTGCATCATCTGCCGCACCTGCTGAATGGCGCGACTGGTGCCGACCAGGCTGCGGAACAGATTGGGCTCGCGCTGACGCCCGCGATCACGGGCCTGATCGTACATTTCCCGGTAGACCTGGGCGCGATGCAGAGAGTCGAGCAGCTTGTTGTAGCTCAACGGGGTTTCCAGGCTGGCCAGCACGCGCCTGCGCAGGTCCTCCGGCCACTCGCCGATCGACGATTCCCCGACCGTCAGCAACGGCAGGAACTCGTCCCAGCCGACGATCTGCTTGGTCAGCTCGAGCGCGCCGCCCTTGGCCTCGACGTCACCCAGCAACACGCTGAGCACCTCACGGCTGGAGTCGAGGTCCGCAACGGCGCTGCGCCAATCCAGGCTCGTACAGGCCAGGTGCTCTTCACCGAGGAAATTCAGGATGATCGCCAACTCATGACGACGCGCAGCGTTGTCATCGATCAACAGGATTTTGGTTTCACGCCACATCTTGTGTTTGTCTGACCCGAAGAGTGTAGGGAACGACGCGCCAGATGCCCGGCGCGATCCGGCAATTGGCCACTAGTAAAGTCAAAAAATTGAAGCCAGTCAATTTTATGACGTAACTTTTTTCACTCGCGCCTGGCTCTAGCTAAGCACTTGCCGGCGAAGCCGGGTAGTGGCAACCGATGAAACAGAGAGAGGCAGGAAAAGCGGAAAGAGGCAAACCGAGTCGAACCTGCTGGTTAAACTCGGTAACACCGGGAAATCAACCGAAAAGCTGATAGACCTTGGCGCCCTGGTGGGACTGATTGAGCTGCACCAGCTCACCCGCGAGACGGCGCTGCTCCGCCTGACAGACGGCAACCAGCTCACGGTACAAGGCGAGCAGGTTTTCCATGCTGACACGCAGCTCCTCTTCGTCGCGGCTGTCGATCATCGCCGCATCGACCGCCATGCGGCATTGCAGATCGAGCTCGCCGATGGCGGCCCAGTCCTGCTTGGCCAGGGCGTCACGCATGGCCGAGCCGGTCGCCTGCAAACGCTGAACGGATGAACTCATTCGCTTCTCCTCCGATGCCGGCCACTACTGGGCGATGGCATCCCAACCCTGTTTGACGTTGCGCAGCAATCCCGACACCTCTTCGAGGAGCTCGGGCTCATTGCTGACGTTGGCCTCGGTCAAACGGGAAATCATGTACTCGTACAGGTTGTCGAGATTACCCGCCAGCTCGCCACCCTGTTGATGATCGAGACTTTCGCGCAGCCCCGAGATGATGGCAATGCTCTTGCCGATCAGCTCGCCCTTCAGGGAGGTCTGGCCACGCTCCATGGCGCCGCGCGCCTGGGCAATACGAGACAGGCCACCTTCCATCAACATCTGGATCAGACGATGAGGGCTGGCTTCCGCAGCCTGGGCCTGGTTGTTGACGGTCTGATACTGCCTGAGGGCCGCCATTGCGTTCATAGTTGCTCTCGCTCTACCGATGGGCTGATACCTAAGGTATCGGCGCTGGCGAAGAAAGCTTTAGCCGCAATCTCAATTTGCCGGGACGGGCTCGACTTCCGGGCCGATGGCATCCCAGGCGCCCTTGATGTCACCCAGCAGCGCCTGAACTTCATCGAGGGTACGCGGTGTGTCATCCAGGGCGACACCTGCCAGACGGCGCGTCATGTAGTCATAGAGCGCATCCAGGTTCTCGGCGATTTCCCCGCCCAGCTCCTTGTCCAGCGCAGCCTGCAGCACGCCCAGGATGGTGATGGTGCTGCCCACGGCCATGCCGCGGATCTCGGTATCGCCTTCGGCCAGGGCCTGCTTGGCCAGCATCACGCGCTGCAGCGCGCCTTCGAGCAACAGCTGCACCGTGCGGTAAGGCGATACCTCCTGGCTGGTCTTGACCTGCTTGTAGGCATCAATCGGATTCTTGCTCATCGTTTAGCTGTCCTTCTTCACGAAACCAGGCAGGTTGGCCAGCATGCTGCCCAGGCTTTCGCTGGTTCGCGAGAGCTGCCCCACCAGGGAATCCATGGCGTTGTATTGAGCGTAGAGGCGCGTTTGCAGGCTCTCCACACGCTTGTCCAGCGACTCGCGCTGCTTGTCGATGTTCTGCAAGGTGCCACGCAGGGCGCTGTCACGCTGCTTCAGCACGCCATCGGTCGCCACATAGCCCGAAACGAAGCCAGACAGACGCCCCATCAGGCCGTCTTCGCCCGTGAGATAGCTGCCGACCTGGTCGAAATTGCTGTCGAGCGCGGTCGTCAGCAGGGTGTCGTCGATAGACAGCTTGCCATCTTCGTCGGTGGTGATGCCGAGACTGGCCAGCGCCTTGACGCTGTCCTCGCTGCCACCGGTCATCTTCACGATTTCGTTGCGCAGCCCGGACATCACGCTACGCACCGTGGAGTCCCCCACCAGCGGCCCTGCCACCGGATCGGAGCCCTCTACCTCGACGACTGCGGTCAACTGCGCAGACGACGAAATCAGGGCGTTGTAGGCGTCGACGAATTTCTGCAGGTTGCTTTTGACACTGGCCTTGTCGACCCCCACCGTGAGGCTGATGGTCTTGCCATCGGTCAGGTCGGTAGCGCTCTGGGCCGAAACCAGATCGATCGTCACGCCCTCGAGCGCATCCTCGATCTTGTTGCTGTTGCGCACCAGTTGCAGACCGTCGATGGTCAGTTTGGCGGACTTGGCCTGAGTGATCACACCACCTGCACCGGTATCGGAACTGGGCTTGAGAAACGCATCGGCGTTTCCGGGATCGACCGTCGGCGTAAAGGCCTGGCTGGTCAGCGCGTTACTGCCGGTGGTAACGCCATCCTCGGTGACCGCCACCTGGATATCGTTGCCCGCGCCGGTCTTGGTCGAGCTGAGTACCAGGCGCGAGCCCGAGTCATCGGTGATGATGGCCGCGCTGATGCCGCTAGTCTTGCCGGCCTCGTTGATGGCATCGCGCATACCGGCCAAGGTGTTGTTGGCCTCGGTAATGTCGACGCTGATACTGCTGGTGCCCGCCGAGATCTCCAGCGTGCCGCTATTGAACGTGGCCGGCGTGCTGCCGGACGCAGACACTGACTGCAGCGCGACCTTGCTGCTGGCCGCCAGCTGCTGGACCTGAACACTGTAGGTGCCCGCCGAGGCAGTAGTGGTGGCGGTTGCCTTGAGCACGCTGCTGCTCGACGAACTGGCCGTGCGAGACTCGAACAAGGCGGGCTTGTTGAGCGCATCGATCGCCGTCTTGAAGGTATTCAAGGCGCCAGTCAGGCTGCCGAGTGCAGAGATGCGCGTGGTGGTCTGCTTCTCGAGAAGGTCAAGCTGGTTGGTTTTCGGTGCTTTTTCGGCATTGACCAGAGTCTTGACGATTGAGTCGATGTCAATCCCCGAACCGATTCCCGTGATACCTACCATGATCCTGTACCTCGTCAAAAATTCGACTGCATCCTATCGATAAGGGAATACAGTCAAAACTCATGCCAAGACGTGACGCTATGCCTCGGCCTTGAATAACAGACTGCGCACCTCCGACAGATTCTCTGCCAGCTTGAGCGCTTCCTCGGACGGAATCTGCCGGATGACATCACCGGACCCCGAATCCGTCACCTTGACCACGACTCGTCCGGAACCATCGTCCACCGCGAAGTTGATATTGCGACGGACCGACTGGACGAATTCCTGGATGGTCGCCACCGCGTCCTCGACCTGCTCACGACTGACATCCTGAGCGGGTGGTACGGGGCGAGCGGTTGACTGTTCGTCAGTCACGCTGATCGCAGCGACACCGGCGAGACCCTGTTTCGGGCGTGAATCAGCAGCGTTGGAGACGCCACCATCGCGGACAACCGTGGAGCTGACCTGAGGCTTGATTGAGCTGACGTCCATAAATTTCTCCTCACAATGAGGTAACGGGGGAAAGAGCCTGGCCCTTCCCCCCGTAGTCTAGCGCCTTTGGCCTTAACCCAGCAGGCTGAGTACTGCCTGCGGCAACTGGTTGGCCTGAGCCAGGATCGCGGTACCGGCCTGCTGCAGGATCTGATTCTTGGTCAGTTCCGAAGTTTCGGCAGCGAAGTCGGTGTCACGAATCCGGCTACGAGCAGCGGAGGAGTTCTCAGCGATGTTCTGCAGGTTCGAGATGGTGTTCTCGAAGCGGTTCTGCACGGCACCGAGCTGAGCACGCTGGCTGTCGATGTTGGAGATCGCACCGTTGATGATACCCAGTGCATCCTGAGCCCCCGTCGCGGTACTGATATCGATCGTATTCACCGCATCGAGCTCACTGAAGCCGTCGGTACCCAGACCACCGGTCAGACCGCTAACCTGGAAGGCGTCGGCTGCTTCCAGCTGCACCTGGCCATCAGCCCGCGCACCGCCGCCAACAGCGATGGTAGCTGCAGTGCCGACGGTAGTCTCGCCGTCGAAGCTCTTGGCCTGCAGAGTCGCACCACCGGAGCCCGCGTAGTTGGAGACCTGGATCGCATCACCGCGAGAGCTGACCAGTTCGATGGTGTCGCCCTTGGATACAGCCGAGATACCAGTTTTGCCGGTTTCACGGTTGATCGCATCTGCCAGGGAAGACAGGTCGGTCAGGTCAGTCACCACTGCCGAGATGCTGACAGCATCGGTGGACAGCGACTTGCTGGTCAGGCCGGTGAGGTCGAAGGACACAGTACCCGAAACGGTGATACCACCCAGCTCGGCAACGGTACGTGCGTTGGCGGTCACGCCGGTTTCATCGCTCTTCGCGTTGACAGCGCGAGCCACTTCGCTGGCGGCACCGCTGGCCGCGCCCGAGATGGCGACGTTGCCGTCGGACAGCTTGGAGTTGATGTTGAACGAGGAGCTGCCGTAGGCGCTGCCCGAGGTGGCGCTGAACGCGGCACCGGAAGCGATGGCCTGAGCGGCACCACCGTCGGTGGTGAAGCGGTTGATACCGATGCGATCGGTAGCGGCCGAGCCGATGGAAACGCTGATGGTTTCGTAGGCATTCGCACCGACCTGGAAGCTCTGCGAACCGAAGCTGCCGTCGAGGATCTTGCGACCACCGAAGCTGGTGGTGTCGGCGATACGGTTCAGTTCCTGTTGCAGCTGGGCGACTTCGCCCTGCAGTGCAGCACGTTCGGTAGCGCCGTTGGAGCCGTTGGCGGATTGCAGCGCCAGGTCACGCATACGCTGCAGGATGCCGGTGGACTGCTGCAGAGCACCTTCAGCGGTCTGCGCCAGGGAGATACCGTCGTTGGCGTTACGGGTCGCGACGCCCAGGCCGGTGATCTGGCTGGTCAGGCGGTTGGCGATCTGCAGGCCGGCAGCGTCGTCTTTGGCGCTGTTGATGCGATAGCCGGTGGACAGGCGCTGGAGGGAAGTATCCAGGCCTTTGGACGAGCTGTTCAGGTTACGTTGAGTGTTGAGGGACGCAACGTTGGTGTTGACTGTAAGGGCCATGGTATTGCCTCCAGATGACCGTAGAACCGTTTGTCTGAGCTTGCGAGCTCGGGCCTGCATGCTCAGACGCCCAGAGAGTTCGCATTCGATCTCTTTATCGGCGCTTGCCTAAGGAGCTTTAGAGACAATTTTCAGCTTTTTTTTATTCTTTCTACTCAGTCACTTAACCGATCCTTGATAGCCAAAGGCCGGCTTTGACTGAAAACCGTCGGACCAAGCGAGGGGTCCGACGGCCCATTTGCGCATCAATCAGGCGTCCAGGCCTGGCGCCAACGCTGCAGATTCTCTCCATCTAGCATCCAGTCGCGGTAGACCGCGTCACGCAAACGATCCCCCGCAACCGCTGCCGCATCAAGATCGTTGATGTGCATGCGGATGGCGTCGACCCAGTCACGGAAGCGATTCTTCACCCGGGTCACCGGCAGGTCGCCGCGGTAGCACACCAGGTCGCTGCACACCACCGGGAAACCACAGGCGCCATATTCGAGGAGACGCAGATTGCTCTTGCACTCGTTGAACAGGTTCTGCTCCACGGGCGCCAGGGCCAGGTCCAGATCCAGACCAGCCAGAGCAGCCGGGTAAGACTCGATATCGACACCCGCGTGGATTTCATTAACGAACGGCCGGATCACGTCCGGGCACATGCCCATGAACACCCACTCGACCTCGCCCGCCAGTTCGCGCACGACATCGACGATCAGGTCCAGGTCACCGGTATGGCTGACCCCGCCCGCCCAGCCGACACGCGGCTTGCGTCCACGCCGGCGCTGGCTCTCCAAGCCCTTCCACCATTTCACCGGCAGACGATTCTCGATCACCCGGATATCGCCATGCAGCCCGGCGAATGCATCGGCCAGCGGCGCCGTGGAGACCACGAAGCGATCGACGAACTCCAGCCCGCGACGCAGCGACTTGAGGATGTCACGCGGCATGTGCGCGCGGTGCACGCTCTTTAGTGGCAGGTTGGGCAGGTAGTCGTCCAGCTCGTAGATCTTGAATGCACGCGAGAACCGCTGGATGCGACGCATGGCCTCCAGACGCTCGTCGCCGATCTGCCGCTGCAGCACCACGACGTCGGGGTCGTAGCGTTCGAAGTCGGTCACCGAGAGCAGCCCCATGGACAGGGTGCCATCGGCCAGACCTTGCGCCTTGAGCGCCGCCAAGGGCTGGATCACCCGGTAGTGGCCACACCCCCAGGGATCGGCCGGATGCGCCAGCACCACGGGCGAGGGCCGCCAGCTCAAGGGGCGCCAGGTGAGCGACACGTCGCTCTCCAGATCGAAACCACGCCCGCTCAACGCCAGGTTGCGGTTGTAGGCCGGATCGTTAGCCAGCTGCGGCAGGTAACGCTCGTACAGCTGATCCTCCGCAGCGGCGCCTGCTCGCACCTGTTCGGCCTCATGCAGCACGATCGCATTCGCGGCCCACACCGTCAGGTAGCCTGCCGCGCGAACCCGCAGGCACAGGTCCACATCGCGGAAGGCGGCCAGCTGTGCATCGAGGCCACCCAGCTGCTGGAAGAGCTCCGCGCGAACCATCAGGCAGGCTTCGCCAACGGCGCTGTAGTTCTGATCGACCTGGAGACGATGCAGGTATCCCGCAGCCTCCATGGACTCGCCCGCGAAGGCAGGCGTTGCCGGACCATTGAGCCCGAGCAGCAGGCCGGCCTGGGCGATACGCCCGCCAGGCGTCAGCAACTTGCCGCCCACCACTCCGACTTCGGGACGCTGGGCATGGTTGAGCAATTCGTCGAGCCAATCGGCGTTGACGATGGCGGCGTCACCGCAAAGCAGCAACAGGTACTCTCCCCTCGCCTGCTCCGCCGCCCGATTCTGCGCCAACCCGCTGCCTCCTGCGATCACCCGGACCTTGTCATCGCCAAGCGCCGCCACTTCACTCAGCCAGGCACTGACATCCGGGTGGCTGCCGGCGTCGGCCAGCAGCACTTCGTAGCGAGCGTAAGCGGTCTTCTCCAGCAGGCTCTCGATACAACGCTGCAGGGCGGCCAGCGGCACGTCCGTGCCGAGGATGATAGACACCAGCGGCGTGGCCGCATGGCCGTAGTGAACCCGATAGCGACCCGGCAGGCCCGGCAGTACCTTGGCCTCATATCCGCGATTGCCCAGATGGCGCTCGATCACCCTGCGCTCGTCCGGGTTGTCACGCAACGCCGGGGCATGAGCGATCAGCAACGGCTCATCGATATGGCCCAGCCCGGCCAAGCCCTCCTGCTCGATGAGCCGGGTCAGCAACTCGAACTCGAAGGCCTCAGGGAACGCCAAGTCGAAGCCGCCACAGGCCAGGAACAGATCGCGGCGATACAACCAGTGGCGCGCCATCACCATGGGGAAGCTGAGCAGCAGATCGAGATTGAACCCCGGCAGGAAAGCCCCGCCCAGGCTACCGTCCGGCAGGCGCTGCAACTGGTCGCCGTAAACCGCACGGCAGTCCGCATTGCGGGCCAGTTCCAGCCCCGCCACCATCAACCCGCTCTGGGTGAACTCGTCGCCCGCGCTCGCCAGCATGAACCACTGGCAGTCACTCGCCTCGACCGCGCGATTGACCTGCGCAGCCAGGGGCTCGTCGGTCATGCGCAGGAAATGCAGCTTGTCCGTCGCCGAGGTGGCCGGCACGTCCGCTGAGGTGATCACCAGAATGCGCAACGTCGCATACAGGCAGTGCTCGCCGATCAGGCTCTTGAGCGTCACCATCAACGCTTCGGACTGCCCCTGCGCATCGACCACCACCACACCGATCAGCGGCCCGCCCTGATGATGCTGCAGGTACTCGCCGATCTGGCGGTTCTCGCTGACCGTTGGCAGGCGTTCGGCCAGCCACTGCGCCAGGTCGCTCCTGACCGGTTCGCCGAGGCTGCGCAGCATCTTCTCGCGATCACGCTGCAAGCCGTCACTGCAGGAGCCGACATAACGCCCATAGAGCTCTCGGTAGAGTGCCGGGAAGTTCTTGCGCTCACGTCCCAGCATGTGGTCGCCACCGGCGCCAGGCGCCCGTGTATGCACTTCACTGGTAACGGTGGGGACATGCACGAACGGGTAGCGCGTGGCCAGGCGCAGCAGCATGTCCCAGTCTTCGAATGCGGCGAGATCGGTGTCGAACTCACCGACCGTGGCGAGCATCTCGCGCGGATGCGCCCAGGTGTTCACCGGGATGTAGTTCTGCACGAACAGCCGGTCGCGGTCGAACGTCTCGTGCTTGAACGGCTGGCCGCGCTCCAGCTCGATGCGCTGCCCGTCCTCCAGCTTCTCGTTGACGTACTCGACCCCGGTATAGATGACGCTCCCCGGATGCTGCTCGAAGGCCTCGGCCAGCACGGCCAGGTGGTTGGGCAGGTAGATATCGTCGTCGTCGAGATAGACGATGTAACGCCCGCGCGCCAGCGCAAGCCCCGCGTTGCGTGCCGCCGACAGCCCCTGGTTGCGCCCCTGGCGGATATAGGTGACGGGAAAGTCGCAGGCCGCCAGCAGCTGCTCGACCGGCTCGCCGTTGTCGTTGACCAGGATGACTTCGAAATCGCGCAGCGTCTGGCTGCCGACGCTGGCCAGGGCATCCTTGAGCAGATCGGCGCGGTTGTAGGTGGTGAGGATGATGGAGAACAGCGCGCGCTCGTCTAGCAGCGCACGCGCCTCGAGACGCTCGCACAGAAGCCGCACACGTTCGCCCAACTGCGACGTCTGTTCGCTCGGGTAAAGGGCAAGCCGGCGGCGCAGATGCGCCGCGACATCACGTTCCCGACCTCGCAACCGGTCCTCGGCACCACGCTCGAAAACGCCTTCCACCAAACGGATATGGTCGGACAGCGGGGCACTTGAAGAGTAGAACTCGGTAGAAAGCTGCGCCGAGTGGGCCCGGTAGGTGACGCCAGGCTCGCTCAGAAAGATGAAGTCAGGATGCCTCTCCGCTACTTGCAACATCGAAAGCCAGTCACCGGCACCATTGAGCCTCGGGTCTCTGCGCCAAACCTGCAGGAAGGGCTCACGCTGGATCAATGCCGCCGAAGGCGGAATGTAGTTGTCATGAATCAGCAGTTCCGCTACCTCATTGCGCCCACCGTCATAGTCCTCATGCCAGTACCCTGGGTGTCTGGGCGCGACGAGGGACGCGCCCTGTTCATTCACCCAACGGATTGCGGTGTAGCCGACCACTGCCTCGGGCTTTTTCAGCAAACGCGGGAGCAGACGTGCCAGATAACCCGGGTTGTAGTAGTCATCCGCCATCAGAATCGACAGATAACGCCCCTGAGCGAGCTGGATGCCATTGAGAACGTTGTAACTGGGACCTACGTTGCGTGAGTTGCGCAAGTAACGTACGCAAGGTTCGCCAGCGAACGACTTGACGACCTCCGCTGTACCGTCGGTCGAGGCGTTATCGAGCACCAGGATCTCGATATCGTCATACCCCTGATCCAGGACGGAGGAGATCGTCTGCTTCAGAAAACGCCCGTAGTTGTAGGCCGGGATGATGACACTGAGCAACGGCCGTTGATTGCGAACGGCAGCGGCATCACCCGCGATCGCAGCAGTCAGCGCGGCGATCCAGCATTCGGCGGAATATGGATAGCTGCCCTTGTCGGAGCAGAACGCCTGCAGCGCTGCCGCTGCAGCGTCGACCTGGGCGGCACAGCGGGCTTCGATATCGGTCTCGCCCGGACAATCACGCGCATCGACGTAAATCCCTGGCGGTACCCACGCAGGAACGTCCCAGTCGCCCCGGTGTACTGGCACCTGCCCTGCTTCCAGGCACTCGCGCCACTGCGGAGAGAGCAGTCCCGGCACCTCGGGCATATCCGTACAGACTCTCCACTGCCCTGGCTGCGCTGACGCCAGCGGCAGCTTCAGCGGTTGATTCAGGCAAACCAGCTGACCATCGGTGAAAGGCTCGCCACGCGGAAGAAAGATGCGTGCGAACGAAGCCTCCTGCTCGACAGCAAAACGTGGCTGCTGGCCACGCAACAGAAGGTAACGACGCGCCTGCCGATTTCCGGCAGACAGGGACGGTCCTGCCTGGACGCCTGGGACGAGCAACAGCGCGTCACACGCTATCTCCTGCTCGGGAACGAGCCGCTCGAAAATCAGCCCATGGCTATCGCCATAGGCCTTGAGTTGCTGCCAGGGCAGCTCGCGCAGCAAAGGCTGCCAGAATGACTCGTCGAGGAAGAAAAGTTGCTCCGGATCATCACCGGCAACACCAGCGACACCCACCCGCCAAGGCTCGTCGAGGCAACGACCTCCGACCATCACATCATTCTGCATCATGTCCCCTGTCATTGTTTTGCGCCCTGGCAGGGCTTCGGCTCCGGCGACCTTGCCGTGCACCGGACACCTTCGGCCAGAGCATTCCCGGACGACCCAGGTCGATTGTCCCCGATGGCCTCAAGGCTTACGAGAGCGCATGGAAGGTGAGCTGATCATCGAACAGGCACCCATGCTCTACCCCCGCCTCCTGCAAGTGCCGCTCGGCATAGTCACGCCCCGCGAACGTGGTAATGAACACATAGACGCCGTCTCGTCGCAATCCTGCCAGCGCGTCCGAGCGCACCACAGGCACGCCACAGAAGCTGTCGGCCTGCAGGTACTCATCCACCACCACCACCAGCTCGCTGCCTGGTCGCAACTCCCGTAGCGTGCGGCTCAAACGCACACCGTGCGTATTGGCTCCCCAGAAGGCGAAACGCAGGGGAGCCGGGTCATCCGTCAGCAAGCGGCGCAGCGCCTGTTCCATCAGATGATTGTAGCGGCTACGTTCACGCGCCTCGTAGAACGCACTGATCTCGGCCCAGGGCGCCCAGCGCTCATGCGCGAGTTCTATCTGCCTGGCAGCGGCGTTGCGGATCTGCTGCTTGAGGTCTTCGAGATCGAGCACGCCGGGATTCCAGTCGATTTCGGCGAAAGTTTCCCGCGTATGGATTTTCACGAAGCGATCCAGCCAGGCGAAGCGATCGCTGATGTTGTGAGCCACGACGATGGTCGGAACCCCCATCGCGATGCAGGGGGCCGCGCAGTGCAGGCGACTGGTCACCACCAGCGCCCCCTCGTCGGCATAGCGCCTGCACTGCTCGCGCGCCAGGGCATCCAGGCGATCAGCCTCCTGCTGATCGGAGGGAATGCGCTCATAGGGGTATACGTGCGTCATCCGCTCGGCCTTGTCGAGAAGCGCCTGAGGCATGTGCTCCAGCACCTCGTCCGGGACATCGACGAGAAACACCTTGCCGTCCACAGGAGCGCGCTCACGACGTGGGAAGGTGATGGTCAGGCACCCGGAAAGAAAGGCCGCCACGCCACGCGAACGGAACATGTGCATGACCCGTTCGTCACGAGCACCAATGGGCTCATGCCGGCGAAAATGATCCAGCTCTGCCGGATCATCCACGTCACTGGAAAGCCCGAAGCTGAAATAGATCGGGATGATGTAGGGCGACAATGGCAGCGGACTCTGTGCATTGCCCAGCGTGAAATAGCCACACATCGGCATGAGCACGTAGCCATGGCGTCCGTCGTAATCACGAAACTCATAGCGATTGAGCCGTACGATCTGCTCGTCAGGAATCCCCATGCAGGCATACAGGTGCTCGAGAGCATGTGTCTGGATATCGTCACCGAGATTGCTCCGGCTCCCTGCAGTGAGGTGGCCGAAGATCATGACATTGGTGATAAGGCCGTACTTCATGGCCGTCGGAACAAACATGGCAGAGCCTCTATCGAGCGGGTGAACACCACCGGGAAAGCACCTCGGCGTGCCGTTGCGGGTGCATGAACAGGTAGTTGGTCTGGACGGTTTGCTCGGTGACCTCTGCGCAAGCCTCCAGCTTGCCGTCAGCGGCGAAGACCCAGGCACGGTAGCCATGACGCCCCAGCAGGGCAAATACATCATTGGGGTGATAGCCGAACTCCCGCGACCACTTGCGCAGCAGTTCAACCAGGATGATTGGCGTGTGTTGCAAGATCGTCTCCCCTCCCTGCAGCACCATAAGCTCTGCGCCCTCGACATCGATCTTGAGCAAGGAAGGCACGATATCGCGGGAGGCGCAGAAGGCATCCAGGGTCGTGGTCTTGCACACCACATCCTGTATCGCCGAGGTCCCACGCGATTGTCCGGTCAGTTTCAGCGAAGTGGCGCCCGAGACATCGGGGGCAAAAAGAAAGTTCAGCTCGGCCTCTTCGTTGAACAGCCCCATGCCAACAGGCTCGATGTTATCCAATTGATTGAGCCTGATGTTCTTCTTCAGGACCTCGACCGTCGCGGGGATGGGCTCGAAGGCATAGATACGTGAATTCGGGCAACTGCGCCCCAGCACGAGGGAGTACCAACCAAGGTTTGCACCGATGTCGAGAAATACATCGCCGTCACGAAATACCGACTCGAGGAAGCGGGTTTCATCGGTCTCGTAACTGCCAAAGTCGAGCAACGTGTAAGGTGTCGCGTGCAGGTCAACGGCGTCCACCGACATCGAAATACCGTACGCGGCGGACGTTACCGTGACCCCCTCATGGGTCATCCGAACTTCCGCCACATCGGTGCCGGAGATGAACGCGGGGTAATCGAAAAGCCCTCGGTGCTGTGTGTTGAGGTATTCGACATATTCGTTCTTGTCGATCTCACCCGCCTTGAACTGCTCCCGAGCCTCGACGAGACGATTGCGTGCGGTCTTTTCCATGTGTTTTACCGTTCAGGATTCGGTGAAATAGCGCAAGGTTCGCTCGAACCCTGCCTCGGGGAGAATCGTAGGCCGCCATCCCAGTCTTTCCATCTTGGAAATGTCGCAATGGCCGTGGGCGCGAAACAGTGCCTGCCGCGCCGTATTGGGGGGTTGATGCGAAACGCTCAGGCCAGGGGTTGGCGAAAGTCCCGCGATCAGCCTTGCCAGTTCGAGGATCGTGGTTTCCTGATCCAGACCGACGTTATAGGCATTGCCGCCCTCGCCTCGCAGCAGCAATATCAGGAACGCCAAGGTGGCGTCGGCCACGTAACAGAACGGCCGACTGCCGGAACCATCACTGTTGAGGACGATGTCGCGTCCGGCCAGGGCGTCAGCGACGAAGTCGGCAAAGGAACGCCCGTCATCCAGGGCAATCCCGGGGCCGTAGGTATGGGATATCCGCGCCATGATGGTGTTCACGCCGTGCTGTCGAAAGTAGTCGGCGCACAGGGTCTCGGCGACTCGCTTGCCCTCCCCGTAGCAGGCGGAAATGTCCAGCGGGTCCAGTACGCCGAAATCTCCCTCAGCGATGGGCCTGTCACTTTCACCATGACCGTAGACAGCGCCGCTGCTCATGAACAGAACCCTGGCATGATGCAGCCGGGCCAATTCGAGCAGGTTGAGCGTGCCGAGGACATTGGCGCGCACGGTACCGACAGGATCGGCCAGATAGTGTTTGGGGCTGGCGGCACCAGCGGCATGAACGACGAAGTCCACGCGCTCGAGCTCGGGAAGCGGATCACAGACATCCTGGATGATGGGGCGGAACCATGCGTGCTGCATCAGATGCGCGAACCGGCGGCGTAGCTTTTCTGGGTTGCGCGCCAGAGCGTGAACAACCACAGGCTGCTCAGGCCAACGTTCGCTCAGGAGGGCAAAGAACTCGACCAGATAGGCAGCAAGAAAGCTGGTTGCACCCGCGATCAAGACATGGCTACCCGCGAAACGCGCCCAATCTTCGGGCCTGGAAAAGATCGACTCCAGGTCTTCTGCTATCACCGGGTGGCGCTGGCCTGCGCTGGCATCCTGCATCAACGTCGCCATCTCAGGAACGCCTCGTCAGAACACCCATGACCTGGCCCTTGATCCAGCCCAGATCGACCGGCAGGTGCAGCACGTCGAGCACTTCAAGACCAAGACGCTCCAGCAGGCAGCGAACGGAGGTCTCGGTGAAGAAATTCACATGCTCATGCCAATGCCTCTTCAGCGGAGCCAGCTCCAGGCTGCCCGGATGCTCACGCATCAGGGCCTCGCTGGGTACCTCGAGATAGAAGAGCGTATCCGGGCCAAGCGCCGGAACGATTTCCCGCACCAGTTCCAATGGGTAGGGAACATGCTCCAATACCTGACTGCAGGTCACCAGGTCATACCGATTCTGCGCAATACGCTCAAGATCGACTCGCTCAGCGCCCGCTACCAGCTCCACGCCGGAGATATCGTGGATATGCAGTAGACGGTTGTTGCCGCGAAACAGGCTGTTGATCCCGGTGTCACCGCCCCAGTCCAGCACCGCCGGCGCCTCTGGCAGACGAGGCGCCAGCCAGTCCTCGACTTCGCTCAGGTAGGCAGAACGGTAGGTGAAGTGCTGCCGGGAACTGGCAAAGCCCGGTTCGAAACGGATGCGTTGAGCGTAATAGAGGTCGTCGCGGTAGTTATGGTAGAGCGCAGCCATCTGCTCGTCGGTGAAACGGTAGTCGAGAAACAGCGCCCCACATGCCTGACACTGCAGCGAGTTGCACAGCGTATAGGCCATGCCCTGACGCAGATCTCGCAAGCCCCAGTCAGCGGTGATTTCCACTGGTTCATGGCCGAAGACACGCAAGGCAACGAAAGGCATCAGCACCGCTGGCGATCGATGCAGTTGGTCACTGCCACAACAGATGCAATGCCGGGCGATCAGTTCACGACTCACCATGTGCTACGCCCTCCATCCATCACCAGATTGGCACCATTCATGTAAGCAGACGCATCCGAGCACAGGAAGGCAATAGCGCCTCGATACTCGTCCGCGTCCGCCATGCGGCCCAGCGGAATCAGCTGGGTCAGCTTGCTGACGAACACATCGTTCTGCCCGGCGTAAACGCCTCCCGGCGACAGGGCATTGCAACGCACGCCCTGCTCGCACCAGTAGGTGGCCAGGTACTTGGTCAGACCGATCAGGCCATGCTTGACCACTGAGTAGGTCACCGGTTTGACCGGCTGCTGGTCGGCCTCGCGCCCTTCTACCCGGTAAAGACGTTGGTCAGGCGCAATCACGCCCAGGTCAGAGGCGATATTGACGATCACCCCGCGCCCCTGCCGAGCCATCTGCGCGCCGAACACCTTGGCGCAATTGAAAGCGCCACCCAGACCAACGTTCAGGTCGAGCTGCCACTGCTCCCAGGGAAAGTTCTCCAGACGGGAGAAGTCCTTGTCTCCAGCGCTCTCTACCTTGGGATTGCGTGCGGCATTGTTGATCAGGATATCCACCCGCCCGTGCCGTGCCAGCAGCTCTCGTCCCACCACCTCGAGCGCATCCAGGTCAGTGATGTCAGCCACCCAGGTTGCAGCCTGGCAGCCGGTTTCCTCGATCAACCTGGCAGCATTGGCTGCCAGGGCTTCGCCGTTGATATCCAGCAGAACTGGCAAGCCACCGAGTCCGGCGATGGTCGTGGCATGCTGATAACCCAGCAGGCCCGCACCACCGGTGATCACCGCCACACGCCCCTGCAGGCGGAACAGACTGTCCACGCTAGCCATGCACGTTCACCTCGCTCAGCGCCACTTCCCTGCCCTCCTTCAGCGAACGTAGAGCCGTCAGGGCCAGACGCAGGCTCTGCAGGCCGTCATGCAAACTCACCTGCGGCGTGGCTGCCCCCCTCACGCAGTCGAGGAAGTGGCGGGCCTGGGCCAGGAACATGTCGTTGCGCACGAAGCCCGCAAAGTCGTTCTCCTCGCTCAACTCGCCCTCGGCGCCGTAAACCCGCAAGCGGTTGGCCAGTAGGTCGATCTCGGCATAACCGGCGTCGCCGACGATCTTGAAGCAGCGCACCGGCGGGCGTTGCAGGTAGTCCTGATGCAGCAGGATCGGGAAGCTGCCCATAGCGCCATCACAGCGCATCAACGACGAAGCGGTGTCCTCGACATCAATCTCCAGATGGCTGAGTTGACCGCCATGGGTGACGATGCTGCGTGGCAGGCCGAAGAACCAATAGATCAGATCCATCTCGTGGATCTGCGACAGGATCACCCCGCCGCCCTGATCAGCACGCGCGGCATACATCTGCCGGTAGTCCTCGTAGCGGTGCCAATTGGGCAGGTACTCGCCGATTTCCGAACGCACGCTCAGCAGGCGCCCGAAGAAGCCGCCGTCGAGCAACGCCTTGAGGCGCTGCAAGCCCGGATGAAAGCGGAAGTTGTAGCCAACGTGGAACGGCAGGCGGCGCTGCTCAACCTCGGCCAGCAACTGATCAATGCCGGTGAGATCACTGGCCAGCGGCTTTTCCATGAACACCGGCACACCGGCACGCACGCAGTCGAGCGCCACCGGTACATGCAGCGAGTTGGGATTACAGATGAACGCCGCATCCGGCTTTTCGGCCAGCGCCTCGGCGAGGTCGTGATGCACATTGATCGCATAGTCGCGCTCGAGGTCGGCGCCTTCGTCGACAGTCAGGTTGTCACGCAGCTTGATACGCTGGCCGCGCACCCGATAGGCATGCACCTGCAGCTCATCCCCGAGCAGTTGGCGCAGGTTGCGCAAGTGGCGCTGGCCAATGCCGCCCAGGCCACAGAACAGAATCTTCACGATGTTTTTCTCTCGTTTAGGGCCGTACCGCGCAGCCAATCGGATGCGAGTGCTGCCATGCTGGCGAGCCAGCGCGGTTCGTCACCGGCCTCGCCACGGGCAACCTGCAGGACGAAGTCGCCACGGTAGTTGTACTGGATAAGTTGCTCGCGCAGGCAGGGGAAATCGGTATCGCCCTGCCCCAGCGGCACGGTCGTGGCACCCAGGCGGCGATCCTTGATGTGCACGCTGCCGACACGCGCACCATAGGCAGCGAATTCATCCGCCGGGCGATAGCCCAGCGAGGCGCTGTTGCCGGCATCGTAGTTGACCTTGACCAGCGGGTGATCGAGCTGATCGAGCAGTTCACGGAACGCCTGTGGCGCCAGGTCGGTTTCCAGGTGCAGTTCGACGCCATGAAGCTCGGCCTGCGGCAGCACCTGGCGCAGGTTGGCCACCACCTGATCGCGCTCACTTTCGTCACGAATGCGCGAGGCATCGACGAAAGGCAGCACTACGCGGCCCACGCCCATTTCCGGGCAAATGCTCAGCAGCCACTGCAGGCGTTCGAGCAGTTCGGCGTTCTCCACCTCGCTGCAGCGCAGCAGCGGACGATCCATGAAATAGTCGGCGCAGATCGACACCACGGCGACGCCGTGCTCAGCCAGCAGGCCATGCAGCTCCTCACGCCCTTCGGCTGTCTCCAGCGGGTTGGCGCCCTCGCCGAACAGGTCATAGATCCACTCGATGCCACGTAGGCCAATTTCGGCCGCACGAGCGATTTCCAGGCGCCAGCCCTGACGCGGGAAGGACTGGAAGCGCCCCTCCTCCGGTGCACCCAGACGACCCTGCATGGTGTAGAGGCCGGCATCGGCGTATTGGCTCAGGTAGTCGCTCATCATCAATCGTCCACCAGCGGAATCAGCATGTTGGCGCGCAACTCGTCACGCTCCAGGAAGGGGAACAGGTCTTCCAGCGGGCTGGAAACCATGACGCCGTTCTGGCCGATCTTCGAAGTGATACGCGGGCCGATGGCCTGGTCGGACTCGACCATCACTTCGCACAGTACCGGGCCGTCCAGCGCCAGTACCTCATCGAGGGCCTGGCGCAGATCAGCCTTGCCGTCGATGCGCCGTACCGGCAGACCGAAGGCTGCGGCCAGGGCGGAAATGTCCGGCAGGGTCAGTCCGGAATCCGGGTCACAGCCGATGGTCTGTTTGAAATAGCCGCCTTGCGAGGCACGAATCGAGGCATAGCCATTGTTGTTGAGCACGAAATACTTGATTGGCAGGCGCAGTCGGCGCACGACCTCCAGTTCCTGGATGTTCATGACGAAGCCACCGTCGCCATCGACCGAGATGGTACGCCGGCTGCCACTGCCCAGGCAGCCACCGATCGAGGCCGGCAGGCCGTAGCCCATGGATCCCAACCCCCCCGTCGCCACCGCGCGCTGGCCGCGCTTGAGGCGTACCGACAGCCAGAAGGTGTCCAGCGCAGCACCGGAGCTGCCGGGAATGATCTGGTCCCCCTCGGCCATGGCCTCGGACAGAGTCTCGCTGAATACGTAGGTGTTCACGTAGTCGCTGGGCTGGCGATACTCGGGCAGCACAACCGGGTAGGCGCCTTTCCAGGCCAGACAACGCTCACGCCAGTCCTGGCAGTCCAGCGCCTGAGAACCGTTGACGGCAAGCAACCGCTGTATGAACGCTCTCGCATCGCAGACAAAACGCTCGTCAGGCATGTCGCCCAGCTTGCTGATTTCCGCCGGATCAATGTCCACCACGACGATCTCGGCCTGGCGTGCGAAATGGCTGCGGTTGAAGCCGGTGATGGAAAAATCCATACGGCAACCGATGGCCAGTACAAGGTCGGCGTTCTGCACGCTGAAATTGGCGCCACGCTGCGCCACGGTCCCACAGCGGCCAACGTAGAGCGGGTGGTCGTACTCGAGCAGGTCCGCGCCGATCCAGGTCGTCAGCGTCGGCAATCCCAGCGTTTCGACCAGCTCGCGCATGGCGGCTTCGCCCCCGGAGGCGTGGATGCCATTGCCCACCAACAGTACAGGGCGCTGGGCCTGACGCAATCGTTGCAGCAGCCGTTGCAAGGCGACTTCGTCCGGTAGCGGCGAAGGCTCTTCGACGTCAGGCGTGTAGCCAAGCAGTTGCTCAGGCTCGATCTCGGTTGCCTGGACGTCCAGCGGGACGTCGAGCCACACAGGCCCCTTGCGCCCACTGAGCATCAGATGCAGGGCCTTCTCTAGCTCGTAGCGTACCCGCAGCGGGTCCAGCAGACATACCGCGTACTTGGTCAGGGGCGTGACCACACTGACGATGTCCAGCTCCTGAGTGCCGAGTTGGCGCAGACCGCTATCACCCTTTAGATCGGCACGTTTGACCTGACCGGAGACGTACAGCGCGGGAGTCGATTCGAACCAGGCGCCGGCCAAACCGGTAATGGCATTGGTCGCGCCGGGTCCGGAGGTCACCAGGCACGCACCGAAGCGCCCGGAGGTACGCGCATAGCCCTCGGCGGCTATCGCGGCACCCTGCTCATGAAGCATGCTCACGGCGGTCAGTCGCGGCTGGCGGAACAAAGCATTGTTAAGGTGCATGGCCCCACCGCCGGGCAGGAAAAACACATGCCCTACGCCCTGGTTGGCGATGAACTCGAAGATGTAGTCAGCGACACGCATGAGGTCGTTACTCGCAGCGAGAATGAGAGGAAGAATGCGAACGGGGCAAGGGCATCTTTAAAGGACTCCGTCGCGAGACGGAATCCATCTGGCGAGCTTGCAGAACCACCGGCTCGCCCGAAGGGATCATGCCCAGGCTCGTCATAGCGATTGCAGAAAACGCAGGGCCGACCAGAAGCCGGCGCCATGGTCCTTGTGTCCCTGCCAGACTTCGGGGATGAAGCTGACATGGGGATGGCGTTTGATCTGCGCCCAGGCGGCCGGCCAGTCGATGTCGCCGGTGCCCATCAGCACGCCTTCGCCGTTGATGCCCTTGGCATCGGCCACGTGCAGATGCGCCGAGTGCGGCAGCAGCAACGCCAGCGCCTGCTGGAAGTCGAGGCCGAAGTGGAAGCAGGTCATCTGCAGGTGCGACAGGTCCAGGCACAGGCGCAGGTCATGCTCGCGAGCCTGCGCGGCCAGCTCTTCGGGCATCATGAAGATGTTCTGGTGACGCTGGCCACCGAAATGCCAGGGGAAAGGCGCCATGTTCTGCGGGATCAGCTCGGTGCCGGCGAAGTCGACCTGACGGCAGGCCTCATGGAAACGGTCATAGAGCTCGGCACGCATCGCCAGCGGACGCGGCTCATCGGCGGAGAAACCACCGATATTGGCGACGATCAGGCGCGCATCGGCTTCAGGGAAGAACTCGCCGATCTCCAGGGTCGCATCCACCACCCGCTGCAAATTGTCGATGGAGCGCTGGCGATAGGCCGGATCGTCCGCAGCCAGGTCCAGCAACTCGCTGTTCTCGAACAGTTCCGGGGCATGCACCACCAGCCGTGAGCACTCCACTGCGGCGAGAAACGGCTGCGGCTTGAGGCTGAGGTCGCGGTAGGACAGGTGGAATTCGAACAGGTCCGGACTGATTCGCCGCCGGTAGTCGAGGAAGTCGTGGTAGCGCACCGGCACGCCCCAGCGGATCGGCAGGTCGAACGCCAGGCGTTGCTCCTGGGCCTGCTCGCTCAGGTCACTGTCGAAGAGGAAATCGCCCTGGGCGATATCACGCCCGGCCGGTTTGCCCAGCAGTTCCGGTAAACGATACGGCGGCAAACCCTGGCCAGGGCTGGCAATACGCAGCATCGAAGCGTCCATGACGGTGCCACGAGTAATATCACGTGCCGCGATCACGCTCTTGCCGAGATTCTCGCGGTTCAGCAGTTCCCCCTGACTGGCATGGCGCCCCGGGCCCTGCCAGGGCAATGCCAGCTCCAGTTGACGAATGCCGTCGACAAGCTGGCGGAATTCTCCCGGCTCCAGGCTGGCCAGATGGTCCGGGCCTTCCATCCCCCGATCCAGGGTGATGTGCCGTTCCACCAGCTTGGCACCCAGCGCCACTGCGCCCAGGGTGATGGCAATGCCGCGCTCATGACCGGAATAGCCAATCAGGCCGTGCAATTCCTGCAGGCGCCGCAGATAGCCAAGCTGGATATCGGCCTCCGGAGCCGGATAGGCGCTGTTGCAATGCAACAAGGCGAACGGCGTACCGAGCGCCTTGAGCTGCTCGATGGCCCGCACGATCTCATGCTCGAAGGACATGCCCGTGGACAGGATCAAGGGTTTGCCCAGGCTGGCGGCCTTGGCGATCAGGTAGGGATTGCACAGATCTGCCGAAGCGATCTTCAGCGCCGCCACGTCGAAACCGGCCAGCGCGTCGACACTGGGCTCGTCCCAGGGCGTGCACAGGTAGGTAATGCCCTTCTGCGCGCAATAGGCGCGCACCTCGCGGTGTTCATCGAGGCTGAGCTCTACCTTGTCCAGCAGATCCTGGATGTACTCGACGCCCAGGTCCTCGGCGCGCGAGCCATCGGCCTTGCGGCGGTACAAGGCGTCGCGGTTGCGCAGCTGGAACTTGACGCAGTCGGCACCGGCCTCGATGGCGGCATCGACGAGGCGCCGCGCCAGCTCCAAAGAGCCGTTGTGATTGTTGCCGACTTCGGCGATGACGTAGACGCGATCGCCCCCCAGCGGGAAGCCGTCGATCAGAAATGAGGTCATTGGATTTTCGTTCGCCATGAGGTCACACCGCTCGATTCGAAGCGGAAGTTCTGGGTCTGACAGCCCAACGCGCCTACCGCGTCGACCACGCGCTGGCGGTGCTGGGGCTGCACATAGAACAGGAAGAAGCCGCCACCGCCGGCACCCAGCAGCTTGCCGCCACAGGCCCCCGCGGCCAGAGCGGCTGCGTAGATATCATCGAGCCGGCCATCACTGATGGCCGAAGAGAAACGCTTTTTCAACTGCCAGGCTTCGTCCAGGCAGGTGCCGAACGCCCTGAGCTCGCCGCGAATGAGAAAGTGGTGCATGCGCCGACACAGGGTGACGCTGGCGCTGAGCAGCTCGGTTTGCGACAGCTCGGCTTCGATCTCCTCACGCTGCAGCTGATGCAGGCGCCCGGAGTCATGGGAGATGCCGGTATCGCACAGCACCAGGCAGGACTCCAGCTCGTTGCGGATGGCGTCCTCCAGCCGAATGGGATGGACCAGGTTGCGCTGATTCTCGAACTCGATCAGGTTGAACCCACCAAAGGCGGAGGCGTACTGATCCTGCCAGCCACCGGCGATGCCGAAGCACAGGCGCTCGGCCTGGAACGCCAGCTCGGCGATCTCGTAGGTGTTCCAGCGGTCCTGGCGCAGCTCGTTGAACACCGCGATGGTTGCCGTGGTGGCCGCTGAAGAGCCGCCAAGCCCCGACCCCACTGGAAAATCCGAACGCAGGTACAGGTCGAATCCGTACTTGGGTTTGATCACTGCGATGATGGTGGCCAGCAGGCTCTTCTCCCCTGCGGCCAGCAGTTCGGCCAGGGAGCTGTAGTGTTCTTCGCGCTTCAGGTCTTCAGCGAAGATGCTGATCCGACCATCGTCGCGCGGGATCAGCGTGGCATGGGCGTACAGCCCCACGGTGCAACTGAGCACCGCCGCCGAGTGGTCGATGAAGAAATAGGTGAGGTCCGCGCCGCCGCCGCAGAAGCTCATGCGCACCGGCGCGCGAGCACGCGCCAGCACGGGCACCTCGGCGCTGGCGGCCATCTGCCGGGTATACACCTCCACCAGGCGACCATGCTCATCCAGCCCCGGCAGCGCGTTGTGGCCCAGGTCGAAGGCCTTGAGCAGGTCCTCCCGCGGCACGCCAATCTGCACCGAGCGGAATTCCTCGTTCATGCAGGCGGTCACCTGCTCGTCCGTTCTGCCCCCTTGCAGCAGGTGGCGGCGTACGTCACCGTTGGTCACCACGCCGAGCAAGCGCATGTCATCAGCGACCACGAAGGATATCTGCAGAGCGCCAGCCTCGATGCATTCGATGGCGTCGAGAATGCTCTGCCGTTCGCGGATGCTGAGGGTTTGCGCGAGCAGGCTCATGATCAGGACTCCATCCGAAAGTCATTGGCGTAGCGATCGAGCGACTCCGGCGTGCCGATATCGATGAAGCGACCGCTGTACTCGATGACACTCACGGCCTCTCGGGCCAGCAACTCGGGCAGCAGTTCCTGCTCCATCGAGCACGCACGCACGGCAGCGCTGACGAAGGTATCGCAGGTGAAAGCGTAGACGCCCGCGTTGATCAGGCCCGCTCCTCCGCGACCTTTCTCCAGCAACGCCTGCAGCTGGCCAGCGGCGTCGATTTCTAGGCTGCCGTAACGACTGCGATCGTCCACACGTGCTCCCAGCAGCGCATTGCCGGGCCCCTGCATCATCAGCCTGTAGCCATCGACATCGACGAAGGTATCGGCGTTGAGCACCAGGTAGCGGCCCTGCGCAGGCTGCTCACGCAACGCGTTGAGCAGCGCCCCCCCCGTGCCCATCGGGCTGGACTCGACCACCAGCGTCAGTGGCAGCCCTGCGTCACGCGCCAGGCCAGCGAGCTGCTCGGCCACCTGCTCGGCTCGATAATGGGCGCAGAGCACCGCCTCGCTGATACCGGCGCGCGCCAGCTGACGCAGCACGCGTGCCAGGAAAGGCTCTCCGTGCACCGGCACCAGCGCTTTCTGCGCATCGGTCACGCTGCGCAGGCGCGTGCCGAAACCACCGCAGAGCACATAGGCACGCATCAGCGCAGCCTCCGCACGTAGGTTTCCAGGCTGCGCGCGGCATGCTCCAGATGATCCTCGGTGAGCCCTGGCCAGAGACCGATCCAGAAGGTGTCACGCATCACCTTGTCGGTCACTGTCAGCTCACCGCTCACACGGTATTGCTGGCCTTGCATGTAGGGCTGGCGCGTCAGGTTGCCAGCGAACAGCAGCCGCGTGCCTACACGTTGCTCATCCAGATGGCGCAGCAGCCCGACCCGTTCGATGCCGCAACCATCGCGCAGGGTCAGCGGGAAGCCGAACCATGACGGATCGCTGCCTGGCGTCGCGTGCGGCAGGATCAGTTGCTCGGCACAGCCGGCCAGACGCTCGCTGAGCCAGGCGAAGTTGCGCTTGCGTGCGGCAATGAAATCATCGAGGCGATCCATCTGCGCCAGGGCACAGGCGGCCTGCATGTCGGTGATCTTCAGGTTGTAGCCCAGGTGCGAGTAGGTGTACTTGTGGTCGTAACCTTCCGGCAAATCGCCCAGCTGCCAGCAGAAGCGTTTGCCACAGGTGTTGTCCTCGCCTGGCGCGCAATAGCAGTCACGTCCCCAGTCGCGGAACGACTCGACGATGCGCTTGAGCAGCGGCGAGTCGGTGAACACCGCCCCGCCCTCGCCCATGGTGATGTGGTGGGCCGGATAGAAACTCAGCGTGCCCAGGTCGCCGAAGCTGCCTACCTGACGCCCTTCGTAGGTTGCGCCAAGGGCATCGCAACAATCTTCGATCAACCACAGGCCATAACGGTCGCACAATTCGCGGACGACTTTGAGGTTGAACGGGTTGCCCAGCGTATGGGCAAGCATGATGGCCTTGGTACGTGGCCCGATGGCGGCTTCGATCAAAGCCGGATCGATGTTGTAGGTGCCCAGTTCGATATCGACGAATACCGGCACCGCACCAAACTGCAGGATGGGATTGACCGTGGTGGGAAAACCGGCGGCCACGCCAATCACTTCGTCACCCTTGCGGATCGCTCGATCGCCCAGACGTGGCGAGGTCAACGCGGAGAACGCCAGCAAATTGGCCGAAGAGCCGGAGTTGGTGGTCAGCACACCACGCCGCCCCAGATAACGGGCCAGGCGCTTCTCGAAGGCCTGGTTGAAGCGCCCGGTGGTCAACCAGCCATCCAGCACGGCCTCGGTCATGTTTTTCAACTCGCCCGCGCCGATCACCTTGCCGGACGGCGGCACGGCATCGCGGCCGGCTTCGAAGGCAGCAGGAGCCAATTGCAGTTCGGCATAGCGCTCCACCAGCTCGGCAATCTGCTGCCGCAGCGCCTGCGCCGTCTGTTCACTCATGTGTTTCGCCTTGATAGGCCGCGATCTGCGCACGGCTGAATGTCTGCATATCCTCGCCGGCCTGCCAGGCCTGGTGCCAGTCGAGGGTTCGTTCGATGGACTGCTGCAAGGTCCAGCGCGGGCGCCAATCCAGACGCACACGCGCCTGGCTGGAGTCCAGCGCGAGCAGGCCAGCCTCGTGCGGCTGCTCACTCGCCTCGACCGACCAACGCGCCTCATCAGGCCAGCGCCGGGCCAGCCGCTCGACCAGTTCGCCGACGCTGACCAGCCCCTCGTTGTCGGGGCCGAAGTTCCATGCCTCCGCCACGGCCTCGCCCTGCTCGACCAGCGCCTGCGCCAAGCGCAGATAGCCGTGCAGCGGTTCGAGCACGTGCTGCCAGGGGCGCACGGCCTGCGGGTAGCGCAGCGTCAGCGACTGCCCGGCCTGCCAGGCACGCAGGATATCGGGCAGCAGACGGTCAGCCGACCAATCGCCACCGCCGATCACATTGCCGGCCCGCGCCGTGGCGAGCGCGATGCCCGACTCGCGCAGGAACGACTCGCGCCAGGACGCGCAGAGCAGCTCCACACAGGCCTTGCTGCTGCTGTAAGGGTCATGTCCACCGAGGCCATCACTTTCGCGGTACGGCCAGAGCCATTCACGGTTCTCGTAGCACTTGTCGCTGGTCACCACCAACATCGCACGCACACTGTCGCAATGGCGCACCGCCTCCAGCAGGTTGACCGTACCCATGACATTGGTCGCGTAGGTCTCGACAGGCGCACGGTAGGATTCACGCACCAGCGGCTGAGCCGCCAGATGCAGGACGATTTCCGGGCGAAACGTCGCTACGGCCTCGCTCACGCGCTGGGTATCACGGATGTCGGCCAGGGTCCCCGGCACCTCCTCGTGCAGTTGCGCAACCTGCCACAGGGAAGGGCCGTCGGGAGCCGGCAATGCATAACCGCAGACCTCTGCCCCCAGCTCCCGCAGCCACAGCGCCAACCAGCCGCCCTTGAAACCGGTGTGCCCGGTCAACAGGACCCGGCGGCCTGCCCAGAACGCCGTATTCACGACCATAGACGCCACTCCGCCTGGCCGCTCTTCCAGCGCTCTTCGAGCAGCACACGATCGCGCAGCGTATCCATCGGCTGCCAGAAGCCGCGATGCAGATGGCTCATCAACTGCCCCTGCTCGGACAGCTGACGCATCGGCTCGTACTCCCAAGTGGTGTCGTCGCCGTCGATGTAATCGAACACGCCCGGCTCGAGCACGAAGAAGCCACCATTGATCCAGCCGCCATCGCCCTGAGGCTTTTCCTGGAAGCCCCGCACCTGCTGTCCCTGGACATCCAGAGCACCATAACGGCCAGGTGGCTGTACGGCTGTCACCGTGGCGAGCTTGCCGTGGCCACGGTGAAAATCGATCAGTTGCGGAATGTCGATGTTGGCGACGCCATCGCCGTAGGTCAGGCAGAAGGTCTCATCGCCCAGGTAGTCACGCACACGCTTCAGGCGACCGCCCGTGGCGGTGCTCTCGCCGGTGTCGACCAGGGTCACACGCCACGGCTCGGCATGCCGGTTGTGGATGTGCATCTGGTTCTCTGCCATGTCGAAGGTCACGTCCGACATGTGCAGGAAGTAGTTGGCGAAATACTCCTTGATGACGTAACCCTTGTAGCCCAGACAGATCACGAAATCGTTGATGCCGTAGTGGGAGTAGATCTTCATGATGTGCCAGATGATCGGCTTGCCGCCTATCTCGATCATCGGCTTGGGCCGCAGGTGAGACTCTTCGCTGATACGCGTGCCCAGCCCACCGGCCAGAATGACTGTTTTCATAGACTCGCCCAGGTCGTCCGCTCAGACCGACAATTCATTGACCTTACCCCACTCCCACGAACCATTCGAGCAAAATACATGCCGCACTGCAGAAGGATACGGGGAGAGCAAGACATGACGGGGAAACGTGAAGCGAACCGCCACGGCCGTCCCGCCCAAAGGGGGCGGGAGCGTAGCAGCACTGGGGAGGAGGCGGCTAGTTAACGCAACTGATTGAACAGGTTCAGACCGGCAATTTTCACGTAGCTCTGCTGTGCCGCCTCGAGCACGATGGTCTGGAATGACAGGCGCGACAGCGCCTCGGCGTAATCCAGCTCTCGCAGGTCGGCCTGCACGGACTTGTTCACCAGGGTGACGTCCTCGTTGTCGATCTGCGTGGTCTCGATCAGGTTACGCCGGGCTCCGATCTCGGTGCGGACCTCATCGACGTTGCCCATGCCGTTGTCGAGGTTCTTCAGAGCAATGGCCACCTCGTCACGGATCGCCAGGTTGCCGGCCGGCGAGGTCGGCGAGGACTCCAGGGTCTGGCGCAGGCGTGCGATGGTGTCGAGGATGCTGCGCTGCTCCTGGAACTGCGGCTGCACGCCGAACTCATCGCCGCCCGCCGCGTTGGCCGGGGCGGAAATGCTGAAGTCGACCCCATAGACGTTGAAGGTCGACGGATAGGGGCCCGCTGCGGTACCCGTGCTCAGCACCGGACTGCCAGGCCCGAGCGGCTGGGCGTAGACCTCGTAGTTGGTCGCATCGGTGAAGCGCACCACCACCCCGGCCGTGGGAAATTGCGCGTCGAAGGTCGCCTGGTTGACGATGGTGCCGCCCGATACCACCGCACCCGAGGCGTTGGTCGAGGAACGGGTCACGGCGAACTCGGTCTCGGCCGACTGCAGGGTGAAGCTGTGGGTACCGATGCCCGGCGTACCCGCCGTTGCCGGCGGTTGAATGTCCGCCAGCAGGTTGTCCAGGTCCATGGAGTTGTCGCCGTCCTTCAGCACCACGTCGAGCTGAAAGCGCATGCCACGGAAGTTGATCGTGTTGCCACTGTTGGCCAGCGGGTCGATCTTGCCGCCGCCCGGAATCTCGGACGTGACATCGGCCCCGGAAGCGTCGTAGATGCGGAATTCGTTGCCGCTGACGAACGCCAGCGAATAGGGCTCGCCACTGCGGAAGGTGGAGTTGAAGGCGCGGTCGTCCTCGACCAGGCCCGGCGAGATGAACACGCGCTGCTCGTCGGCGGGAACCGCCGGAATGCTGGTGGCCGGCAGCGGCGGCGTCGGCAATGCCGGGTTGTTGACACCGTCGGTGTTGGCCACCCGGTTGGCATTGGTGACGCTCTCGAACAGACGCTTGCCGTTGTCGTTGATCGCCACGTTGGTCGAACTGGCGACCTGCAGGCTGCGCTGACCCTCGTCACCGAAGTAGGAGTAGGTGCCGTCCGGGTTGCGGACGAACGGCTCGGTCTTGCCCAGGTTGCCGCTGAACAGGTATTCGCCACGGGCGTTGCGGCTGTTCATCAGGTTGAGCAACTCGGCCTCACGCTCCTCCAGCTCCTTGGCGATCGACTGGCGATCCTCTGCCGACAGGCTTCCGCCGCCGGCACGCACGGCCAGTTCGCGCACCCGCTGCATGACGGTGTTGACCGAGTTGAGCGTGGTCTCTTCCTGCACCAGGCTGTTTTCCGCCGCCGTCAGGTTGTCGTTGTACTGCTTGAGCACGGCCTGCTGCTGCTCCAGCTGCAGCAGGCGCACCGAGGCCACCGGATCGTCCGCCGGCGTGAGGATGCGGTTGCCGCTGCTGATCTGTTCCTGGGTCCGGATCACATTGGAATAGTTGCGCCCCAGACCGGAAACGCCGTTGTTGAACGCCTGGATGGATGAAATGCGCATGACCATGGGGCTTGCCTCTTGCAACGCCTGTCAGTTGAACAGGCTACACCCTCTCGATGCCGGGAGGGTGACTATCAGAATGTATTGATCAGGGTATCGAACAGGCTACGCGCAACTTGAATGATCTGCGCCGACGCCTGGTAGTACTGCTCGAACTGGATCAGCTTGGCGGCCTCCTCGTCGAGGTTCACCCCGGAGACCGAATCGCGGTTGTCGGTGGCCTGCTTGAGGATCGCACCGGTCGCCTCTCCGTCGACCCGCGCCTGGCTGGTCAGGGTACCGACACGCTCGACGAGGTCACCGTAGGAGTCGGTGAAACTTGCACCGGTCGTGCCGGGCGCCGCCGGGTTGATGCCGATCACCGCCTTGTTCTGCAGGTCGGTCAGTTTCAGGGCGTTGCGGTTGTCGGACACGCCATTGGTGTTGAACGACACCGAGAAGTTGTCGCCGCCCTCGGGACGGCCACTGATGGTGACTTCGTAATCGAAGGTGCTGGGCACGTTCGGCGGGTTGGCCGGTACGGTGATGGTGACCGTGTTGTTCTGTCCCGGCACGATGCTGCCGGTGTCGATCACGTTGCCGTTGATGTCGACCACGTCGTAGCTCTGGGTCGCGCCACCGCCCGCTCCCATCACGATGCGCAGGGGCGGCGCATTGCGCAGGCTGGTCTCCAGGTCGGCCTGTGCGACCGGATCGTAGATGTCGATCTCGGTGAGCAGGCTCGGCTGGGTGATCTTGCCGGTGCCGATGTTGGCCGGGCTGGTCTCGGCCTTGAGCGGCGAGGCGAACGCCAGCTCTTCGGCGTTCTTCATGTCGGCACGCATGTGGCTGCCGGCATTGCGGGTCGGCATGATGGAGAAGCGATCCCCCGCGGCGAAGGTGCCTGCCGCCACGCCGAGCGAGAAGCCATCGACCTCCGGGGCCGGGACGGTAGTGATATCGAACGTCGCCGGCGTCGGCGGGAACAGGGTGCCATCGGAGACACGCCGCACCACGTACTCGGTCGCGCTGGTGAACTGCACCTCGTAGTCACTGGTGGTCAGCTGTGTGGTGTCGGTGATGGTGACGTTGAGATTGGCCGTCGGGTCGCTGTTACCGACGCGGGCCAGGCTGCGCTGGGCCAGCAGCAGCGGATCGTTGAGCGGCCTGAACAGCTCGTTGCCGAACTCGCCGTTGAGGTCCAGGCCCTGGCCCAGCTGGCGGTTGATCTGGTCGGTGACCGACAGCGCCAGACGGCCGACCGCGTTCAGCGAGGTGTCCAGCACGTCCTGGCGATAGCGCAGCAGGCCGCCCATCTCGCCACCGGTGATCAGCGAGGTGACGTTCTGCCGCGAGTTGCCGCTGACGAACTGGATTTCACTACGCAACGGGTCGCTCTGCCCCGGCGTCACCTCCAGGCGTGCGGCATTGCTGCCCACCACCAGCGGCTGGCCGGAGCCGATGAACAGGTTGTAGGTGTTGTCGTCCTGCGGCACCACCGTCACGCCGACGAACTCGGAGAGCTTGCGCACCGCTTCTTCACGGGCGTCGAGCAGGTCGTTCGGGGCCTGCCCGTTGGACGCCGCCACGGCGATGGCATCGTTGTAACCGGCGATCGAGGTCGCCAGCTGATTGACCTGATCGGTCACGGCGGACAGCTGTTTGTTGATGAAGGCGTTCTGCTCGTTCAGCCGGTCATAGATCGTGTTGAAGCGCTTGGCCAGACCCTCGGCTTCGGACAGCACCAGCTGCCGCGCCGGAATGTTGGCAGGGTCCTCGGCGGCCGTCTGCAACGCGGCGAACAGCTTCTGCAGGCCCGGCGTGACACCGGTGGTGCTGCCAGCGAGCAACGAGTCGAGCTGGTTGATCTGACTCAGGTAGGCCTGGGTGTCGCTGTTCAACGCCGTACTGCTGCGCACCTGCGTATTGAGGAACTCGTTGTAGATGCGCCGCACATCGACCAGCGTGGTGCCCGAGCCGATGTACCCCGCCCCGCTGAACTGCGGCGTGCGGGTGGCCTGCACGGTTTCCTGGCGGGAGAAACCGGGCGTGTTGACGTTGACGATGTTGTGCCCCGTCACCGACAGCGACGTCTTGTTCGCTGCCAGCCCGGACAGGCCTATGTTGAGTAGGTCAGCCATGAGTCAACCTCAGGTCCTTGTGGTGGCGCTGTCGGCAGCGGCGATTGCCTGATAGGTCTGCATCTTGCGCGCGATCTGGGAGATCTTGCGGGCGTACTGCGGATCCGTGGCATAACCGGCCTGCTGCAGTTCCTTGACGAAGCGCTCCGGGTTGTCGGTGGTGCTCAGGGCCTTCTCGTAGCGCCCGTTGTTCTGCAGGAAGCTGACGTAGTCGTCGAAGCTCTGCGCATAGGAGTCGTAGGCACGGAAATTGGCGGTTTCACGCACTGCCTTGCCGCCCTGGTACTCGGTGGTCAGCACGCGTGCCGACTCGCCATCCCAGCTGTTGTGGGTCTTGATGCCGAACAGGTTGTGGCTGCTCTGGCCATCGCCGGTACGAATGATGGATTTGCCCCAGCCGGTTTCCAGCGCGGCCTGCGCCACCAGGTAGCGCGGGTCCACGCCGATCTTTTCGGCAGCGGCCTCGGCCATCGGCAGCATGGTGGCGACGAACTCCTGCGGCGAACTGAATGCCGCCTTGCCCGGCGCCAGCGGGGGCTGGGCGATACGGCGGCCGGTCAGGGCGTCGCTGTTGCCCAGGCTCAGGGCCTTGTCCCGGGGCGCGGCGCTGCTCTGCGCCGGAATCCAGTCGTTGCCGGACAGGGTCTTGCCCTCCCCCTCCCCGGCCGACGGCACGATGCCTGCCAGCAGGCGGTCCGCCAATTTGCCGGGCACGGCCAGACGACGGCGATTGAGCAGCGCCACGTCATCACGGAAGCCTTCGGCGCTGGCCACCTTGTCTGCCGCTTTGTCGGTCGTCGCGGCGGACGTCGCAGCCACCGGCTGTTCGACCTGGGCGAACGGATTGGGCCGGCTCGACGGCTGCTTGATCTTCGACATCTGCCGTACCAGCACATCGGCCAGGCCGATGCCACGCCCTTCCTTGGAGAGCGTCACCGCCAGCTGCTGGTCGTACATGTCCTGGTAGGTCTTGCTCTCGTTGCTGTTCATGAAGTTGCCCTCGCCGAACGCAGCGTTGGCCGAACGCATGGCCTTGAGCATTTCGTTCATGAACAGCGATTCGAATTCCTGCGCGACCTTGCGGATGTTCTGCTCGCTGTCGCCACCGACCTTGAACTGGTTCAGGCGGTTCAGGTCGGTGAAGGCACCGCTGTCGATCGGGCTTTTGCCGTTGCCGAGCAGGCCGGCCGAGAGTCGAGAATCCATATCGGCAGTCCTCCTCAGATCACGATCAGGTCGGCCTGCAGAGCGCCGGCTTGCTTGAGCGCCTCCAGGATGGCCATCAGATCGGAGGGCGCAGCGCCCACCTGGTTAACCGCACGCACGATCTCGTCGAGGCTGGTACCCGGACCGAATTTGAACATCGGCTTGGCCTCCTCCTCGGCGCCCACACGCGAGCGTGGCACCACCGCCGTCTGGCCGCCCGAGAGCGCGTCCGGCTGGCTGACGATCGGGTCTTCGGTGATGGTCACCGTCAGGCTGCCGTGGGTGACGGCCGCCGGCTGAACCTTGACGTTCTGGCCGATGACGATGGTGCCGGTACGCGAATTGATGATGACCTTGGCGATGGCCTGCCCGGCCTCCACCTCGAGATTCTCCAGAATCGACAGGTAGTCGACGCGCTGGTTGGGGTCGAGCGGCGCGCTGACCCGGATCGAGCCGCCGTCGATGGCCTGTGCCACGCCCGGGCCCAACAGGTTGTTGACCTGGTCGACGATGTTCTTCGCCGTGGTGAAGTCGGGGCGATTGAGGTTCAGGGTCAGGTAGTTGCCCTGATCGAAACCGCTCGGCACCGGGCGTTCCACGGTGGCACCGCCAGGGATGCGGCCGGCGGACGGCACGTTGACGGTGATGCGCGAGCCATCGGCGCCGCTGGCATCGAAGCCGCCGACCACCAGGTTGCCCTGAGCGATGGCATAGACGTTGCCGTCGATGCCCTTGAGCGGGGTCATCAGCAGGCTGCCGCCGCGCAGGCTCTTGGCGTTGCCGATCGACGAGATGGTGATGTCGATGACCTGGCCCGGCTTGGCGAACGGCGGCAGGTCGGCATGCACCGACACGGCGGCGACGTTCTTCAGCTGCACGTTGCCGCCGGCCGGCACCTTGATGCCGAACTGCGCCAGCATGTTGTTGAAGGTCTGCACGGTGAACGGGGTCTGGGTGGTCTGGTCACCACTGCCATTGAGCCCCACCACCAGGCCGTAGCCGATCAGCTGGTTGCTGCGCACACCCTGGATCGAGGCCAGGTCCTTCAGGCGTTCGGCCTGGGTCGGCAGGCTCAGCAGCATGCAGCCGAGCAGAGTGGCCAGGAGCAGCCAGTCGTTGGCACCGCGATGACGGTAGCCGCGATGGGCAACGGCGAACTGACGGCGGCAGGCTCCGGCCGCAACGCCCTCATGCCGGCTGGACGCCCTGCTGGGCTGGACGCGCCCGCCCGGCTTGCGCGCCGCGTCGACCGCGAAGGCCTTGCGCGCAGAACCGCTCGCGGTGAGTCGCGCATACCAGTGGGCCAGGCGGCTCAGCGCCAGGAACGAAGGATGAGGCAACCAGATTTTCATTTGCGCGCCCTCAGGGTCAGAACGGCCACAGCGGGCTCATGAAGAAGCGGCTCAACCAGCCAGGCTGACTGGCGTCGGCGAAGGCCCCGGTACCGGAATAGGTGATGCGCGCATCCGCCACCCGCGTCGAGGCGACGGTGTTGTCGGTGGCGATGTCGTCGGCGCGAACCAGACCGGAGATGCGCACCAGTTCATCACCGGTATTGAGGGTCATCCACTTCTCGCCGCGTACGGCGAGGATGCCGTTGGGCAGCACTTCGGCGACAGTCACGGTGATCGAACCGGACAGGCTGTTGCTCTGCCCTGCCTGGCCGGAGCCGGTGTTGGCGCGCTGCGAATCCCAGCTCGAATCCAGGCTCAGCTTGTCGTTGGTCATGCCCAGGGCGCTGAGGCCGCTCAGCGGATTCTTCGGTGCTACCGCCATGCCGAACAGATTGGGCACGCCCAGGGTGCCGCTGCTGTCCTTCTGCAGCGAGCTGTTGGCATTCTTGCTGGCCTGCGTCCGCTCGTTGAGGGTGATGGTGATGATGTCGCCGACGCGGAACGCCTTGCGGTCGTCATACAGGCCGTTCTCGAATCCTGCCTGGTAGATCGAACCGTTGTTCTGTGCCGCCGGCAACGGCGTGCGCGGCAGTACCGGCGCGTAATAGGGATCATCCGGCTTGGCTGTCGGCGCCACGCAGCCGCTGCCGAGCAGCAGGCCAGCCAACAGGGGGAAACAGAGTATTTGCCGGTTCATAACCACTACCTCGCGGCGTTCACAACAGAATCAGGATTGATCAGAGGTTCTGCGTCACGAAGGACAGCATCTGATCGGCGGTGGAAATCACCTTGGAGTTCATTTCGTAGGCGCGCTGGGTGGTGATCATGTTCACCAGTTCCTCCACCACGCTGACGTTGGAGTTTTCCAGGGTGTTCTGCAGGGTGGTGCCCAGACCGTTGAGGCCAGGGTTGCCGACCTGCGGCGCGCCACTGGAACCGGTTTCCAGGAACAGGTTGTTGCCGATGGCTTCGAGACCTGCCGGGTTGACGAAGTCAGCCAGCTGGATGTTGCCGATGATCTGAGGCTGCGGGTTGCCGGCGGTGGTGACCGACACGGTGCCGTCCTCGCCGACGGTGAAGGTGCGCACTTCGTTGGGCAGGACGATGGCCGGCTCCAGGGCAAAGCCCTGGGAGGTGACGATCTGGCCATCGGAGTTCAGGTGAAAGCTGCCATCGCGGGTGTAGGAGACAGTGCCATCGGGCTGCAGGATCTGGAAGAAACCACGGCCATTCACGGCCAGGTCCAGCGGCTGCTCGGTGGTCTGCAGGCTACCGGCGGTGAAGATCTTCTGCGTACCGACCACCCGCACACCGGTGCCGAGCTGCAGGCCGGACGGCAGTTCGCTGTCCTGGCTGGACTGGCCACCCGGCTGACGACGAATCTGGTACAGCAGATCTTCGAACTCGGCCCGATCGCGCTTGAAGCCAGTGGTCGCGACGTTGGCCAGGTTGTTGGAAATGGTGGTCAGGTTCATGTCCTGGGCGGACAGACCGGTCTTGCTGACCCAAAGTGCCGGAAGCATATCGTTTCTCCTCGGACGCCGGTTTTACGGCGCCGCGTACTGGTAATTAGCTAATCTGCAAAACCCGCGCCATGGCCGAGGCATTGTCTTCGGCGGTACGCATCATCTTCACCGACAGCTCGAACTGACGGGACAGGGACAGGATCGCCGTCATCTCTTCGACGGCATTGACGTTGCTCGCCTCGAGGAAGCCGGAGGTGAGCTGCACCGTGGCATCGGCCTCTACTTCGGGCTGGCCCTTGACCCGGATCAGACCGTCGGTGCCCTTCTCCAGGCTCTTCGGATCGGGATTGACCAGCTTGATGCGGTCGACCTCGGCCAGTACGTTGGGGTTTTCGCCAAGGGCGCGAATGCTGATGGTGCCGTCCTGGCCGATCTCCACCTTCTGCTCCGGCGGCACGGCAATCGGCCCGGCATTGCCCATCACCGGCAAGCCGTTGCCGGTGCGCAGCACACCGAGGGCATCGATATTCAGACTGGCGGTACGGACGTAGGCCTCGCTGCCATCCGGGGCCTGCACGGCGACCCAACCCTTGCCACCGATGGCGACATCGAGGTCGCGCCCGGTCTCCTGCAGCGAACCCGGGCGGAAATCGGTCGCCGGGCGCTCGCTCATCGCGAACACGCGCGCCGGGTAGGTGTCGCCGAACAGCGGCATCGAACGCGCCTGCTCGAAATCACGACGGAAACCCGAGGTGGACACGTTGGCCAGGTTGTTGGCATGGGCGCGCAGACCCAGGGTGTTGTTCTGCGCTCCGGTCATGGAGACGTACAGCATCTTGTCCATGGTAATTCTCCGAGTGGGCGACGTGCCCTTGGCTCTTTGCATGCTTTACAGCAAGCGCCGTGCCAAACGGATAAATCAATTGCAAGACACTGATTTAAAAGAATTTATCTAGAAGCAGAGAGCGCCGAAAGACATGCGGCGGCGAGGTTTTGCCGGTTGCGGAACGGCAAAGCGGCAAGCCTGGCTTGCCGCTTCATCTCAGGTCAGCGCCATCAACGCAGGTTGATGATGGTCTGGGTGATGGCGCTCTCGGTCTCGATGGTCTTGGCGTTCGCCTGGTAGTTACGCTGCGCCACGATGAGGTTCACCAACTGGTCCGACAGCTCGACGTTGGAATCCTCCAGCGCCCCCGCTTCCAGAGCCCCGAGGGTACTGCTGCGCGGAGTACCGATCACCGGCTCGCCCGACTCGAAGGACTGCACCCAGGCCGTCTTGCCCACCGGCGTCAGCCCCTGGACGTTGGCGAAGTTGGCCAGCAGCACCTGCCCCTGCACCTTCGACTGACCATTGGTGTAGCGGGCGAAGATCACGCCGGTGTCGTCGACTTCGAGCCCGGCAAGCTGACCCGTGGTATAGCCATCCTGGCTGACGGCATTGACCCCGAACGACGCGGCGTACTGGGTCGAACCACGCATGTCGAAGGTGAATGCCTCGCTGTCGGCCCCGTTGGCGACCATCGTGCCCGGGTTGGCCGGGTCCTCTTCCGCCGGCGTCCAGTCGGTATCGGCCAGGGCGAAGATGCCGTTCGGCGTGCCCGCCGGAATCGCCGGCGCATCCAGGGCCGGATTCGCCGGCGTACTGGCCAGCGGCGTCAGCGCCGGGGTCGCCAGCTGCCCGGCGGCATCGTAGTTCACCGCATAGCTGAAGGGCTGGGTGCTGCTCGGGTCGCGCGGGTTCACACCGTCGATCAACACGTGCATGACCCAGCCGTTGTTGGCCGGTGCCTCGTTCTTGACGAAGTACTGGCTCATGACGTGGGCGTTGCCCTGGGCGTCGTAGATGTTGGTGGAGGTCGACCAGTTGAAGGACTGCGAATCGCTCGGATCGAAGGTCGGCGCCGCCATGGTCCCGGCATTGACCGGACGCACGGCATTGGAGTTCAGGTTGACCGTCTGCGTGACCGTGGTGGTCGCCTTCGGCTCCTGCTGCCCGGCGTTGACGCGCAGGTCGGTGCGCACCGGCAGGATATTGCCGTTCTCGTCGGCGCCGTAACCCTGCAGGCGATAACCGAAGTTGTTGACGATGTAGCCGTCACGGTCCGTACCGAAGTAACCCGCGCGGGTATAGCTGATGTCGCCGTTGTTGCTGGTGACGAAGAAGCCGTTACCGCTGATGGCCATGTCCAGCGCGTTCTGCGTGTAGTTGATGTTGCCCTGGTTGAACAGCTGCGCCACGTCGGCCAGCAGCACGCCACTGCCCTGCGGGTTCTTGCCGGTGCCGAGCACCGACGAGGCGTAGAGATCGGCGAACTCGGCGCGAGACTGCTTGAAACCCGCGGTGCCGGCGTTGGCGATGTTGTTGCCCGTGACATTGAGGTCGCTGGTTGCCGCCCGCAGACCGCTGAGACCGATATTGAAAGACATGGAAGACTCCTTTGCCGGAACTGCCGGCGGCAATAATTACTGGCCGATGACCTGCACTTGCGAAAGCGGAACACTGCCGAGGCCGGCGAGGTTGAGCATCAGCTCGCCGCCACCCAGCGTCACGCTGTCGACGTTGGCCGGCAACATGGTGTACAGCCCCTTGGTTTCCGAGCCATACGTGGCCTGCGCCTCGAACTTGTAGGTCCCTGGCGGCATCAGGTTGCCGTTGGAATCCTTGCCGTCCCAGATGAAGCTGACGTTGCCGGCAGCCTGCTCGCCGAGGTTGACGCGCGACACCAGCGAACCGGCGTTGTCGTAGACGTTGACGTAGACGTTGCTGCTGCTGACCGGCAGAACGGCGGTCGCCTTGAAGCTCTCACTGGTATCGACGACGGCTTTCTCGCTGGGGATGATCACCTTGCGTCCGACCAGCGAGGAGGCCTGCAGCGCCTGCGACGACTGGTAGCCGGAGAGCAGCGACTCCATGCTGGTGTTGAGCTTCTCGATACCCTCCACCTGGCTGAACTGTGCCAGCTGGGCGATGAACTCGCCGTTGCCCTGCGGCTCCAGCGGGTTCTGGTTGTTCAACTGGGCCACCAGCAGGTTGAGGAACTCGTTCTTGCCGAGCTCCTTGTTCTGCGTGGTGTCCTGCTTGATCTGATACTGGTCGAGTACCGAACTCGTGCCGCTTACTGTGCTCATCCCTAGTCCCCTTCAAATACGTTACTGACCGAGGGTCAGCACACGCTGCAGCATCTGCTTGGCGGTATTCATCATTTCCACGTTGGTCTGGAAGGCGCGACTGGCGGAAATCATGTCAGCCATCTCCTCGACCACATTGACGTTCGGGTAGTAGACGTAACCATCGGCGTTGGCCATCGGATGGTCCGGCTCGTAACGCGGCATCAGGCTGCTCTGGTCCTCAATCACACCGAGCACCTGGACACCACGGCCGGCGTCGTCCTGCTCGGCGAACAGCGAGCCGCGATCCCCGTCCTGCGCCTGCTGGAACACCGTGGCGAATACCGGATGACGGGCCCGATAGGTCTGATCGATGCTCGAGGAGACGGTCTCGGCGTTGGCGATGTTGCTGGAAATGGTGTTCAGCCGAGTGCTCTGGGCGCTCATACCGGTTCCGGCGATATTGAAGACACTGGCAAGAGACATGGTCGCGCTCCTTATTCGCCGCGCAGGGCCGCGGTCAGCCCTTTGAACTTGCTGTTGAGGAAGGTGAAGCTGGCCTGAAACTGCACCGAGTTTTCCGCGTAGTTCGATTGCTCGATCTGCAGGTCGACGGTGTTCTGGTCCAGAGAGGCATGGAACGGCGTGCGGTAAGGCAGCTCGGCCTCGCCCATGGCCACGCCGTCAGCCGCGATATGACGGCCATCGGTGCGCGCCAGGCTGACATTGCCGCGCTGCTGCTTGGCATTCTGCTCGGCGAGCACGCTGGCGAAGTCCAGATCGCGCGCCTTGTAGTTCGGCGTGTCGGCGTTGGCGATGTTGTTGGACAGCACCTCGGCGCGCTGAGCGCGGAACGCGAGCGCCTGTTCGTGGATACCGAGTGCCTTGCCGAAATTGATGCTCATGCTCTGAACCTTTGCCACTGGGGCGATCTGGTTACCGTTGCGAGCTATTCAGCAAAGCCTGTGCCAACTTGTTTAACCCTTGCAAATCAATGAGTTAGACAAATTCCAGAGAAGCGAAAGCGGCAAAGCGGCAAAGCTTTACCGCCTACGGGCAACCAGGCGGCAATGCCATGCGGGCATACGTTGCCGCTGCACATTGCCGCTGCGCGGGTGCCGAAAACGCCAACGGGAGGCACATGGCCTCCCGTTGCTGACATACCCGACCGGCGTCGCGGCTACTTGGCCTTGTAGATGATCCCCGGGCTGCACTGCACCATCTGGTACTTGTCCGGCAGGCCGTTGAGCGCCTCGGACGCCCCGAGGAACAGGTAGCCACCGGGCTTCAGGGTCGCATGGATGCGCGTGAGGATGTCCTTCTTCACCTCCGCCGAGAAGTAGATCAGCACGTTGCGGCAGAACACGATGTCGAACTTGCCCAGCGCGGCGTAGCTGTCCAGCAGGTTGAGCGGACGGAACTCGACCCGGTTCTTGATCGGCGCCTTGACCTGCCAGCGTCCAGGTCCCCTGGGGTCGAAGAAGCGCTGCAGGCGTTCCTGCGACAACCCCCGGCCCATGGCCAGACTGTCGTACTCGCCGGACTTGCAGTTGCTCAGCATCGACGGGGACAGGTCCGTGGCCACGATCTGCACACCGGCCTTGAGTTGCCCCAGGTTGGTCCGCTCGAACTCGTCGATGGACATCGACAGCGAATACGGCTCCTGGCCGGACGAACAGGCCGCCGACCAGATGCGCAGCCGCTGCGACGGGTAGGCCTTGATCAGCTCAGGCAGTACCCGGCTCTTGAGCACCTCGAACGGATAGGTGTCACGAAACCACAGGGTTTCGTTGGTGGTCATGGCATCGACCACCTGCTCACGCAATCCGCCCCGGGGCTGGCTCTGCATGCGCTGCACCAGTTCACCCAGGGTCTTGATGCCGTTCTGTTCCATCAGCTTGTTCAGACGGCTGGAGACCAGGTACTGCTTGTTGCTGCCAAGCAGGATACCGCAGGCCTTTTCCAGGAAAGTCCGGAACTGCTCGAAATCCAAATTACCCGAAGACACTAATGCAGCCTCACCAACCATAATGTTTGCCAAGAGACGTTCTCTTAGCCCTCATCCGACACACGAATGCGATCGACCACGCGCGCCGCCAGATCATCCGGCTTGAACTTGGCGAGGAAATCGTCAGCGCCGACCTTCTTCACCATTGCCTGATTGAACACGCCCGAGAGCGAAGTATGCAGGAGGATATGCAACTTCTGCATGCGCGGGTCGCTGCGAATCTCCGTGGTCAGTGTATAGCCGTCCATTTCCGGCATCTCGATATCGGAAATCAGCATCAGCAGTTCCTTATCGGGATTGCGGCCTTCGTCCACCATTTTCTTGAGGTAGTCGAGTGCCTCACGGCCATCGTTCAGCGCGGTGACCTCGACACCCACGGTCTGCAGGCAGCGGGAAACCTGCTTGCGCGCCACGGAGGAGTCATCGACGATCAGGACGTGCTTGGTCACCGCCTGGCTCTGCACCTGTTCGTCGATGACGCCCTCAGAAATCGCTTCCGACGTGGGCGCGACCTCGGCGAGGATCTTCTCGACGTCGATGATTTCCACCAACTGCTGATCCATCCGCGTGACCGCCGTCAGGTAATGATCGCGGCCAGTGCCCTTGGGTGGTGGATGGATCTCTTCCCAGTTCATGTTGACGATGCGCTCGACCGAACGCACCAGAAAGCCCTGAACCTTGGTGTTGTACTCGGTGATGATCACGAAACTGGTTTTCAGATCACTCAGCGGCGCCCGACCGGTGGCGATCGACAGATCGAGAATCGGGATGGTGCCGCCACGAATGTTGGCCACCCCGCGCACCACCGGGCTGGACTTGGGCATGATGGTGAGGTTCGGACACTGCAGGACCTCTTTCACCTTGAATACGTTGATACCGTATAGCTGCGGGCCTTCCAGGCGAAAAAGCAACAACTCCAAGCGGTTCTGTCCCACCAACTGAGTTCGCTGGTTAACCGAATCCATCAACCCGGCCATGCCCGGACTCCTTCTCGTCTAGTAACGCTCTCCCCGTTGAGCCTAGCAGGCGGCACGGGGCTTGCTTTGCATTGCTCATGAAGCAGACAACGTCATCATTCCGTCAGCTACTGGCAAAGTGCCTTACTCTTTTGCCCGTTGTACTCGCTTTGCCGATCCTCGGCTATAGCGCTACGGCGGCGGCCAGCTTTACCAGTGCTGAACAACTTATCGGCGCCACCGAGACCTTTCTTGAGGAAGCGGTCACCAATTATCTACAGCGTAGCGAAATCCACGGCCGCCATGAGATTCGTGTGAATCGCCTCGATCCTCGCCTGCGCCTGGCACTGTGCGACGTTCCGCTGACGACCACGCTCGAGAGTCCGGCACAGCCCCTGGGCCGGGTCACCACCCGTGTGCGCTGCGACGGCAGCGCTCCCTGGACCGTGTTCGTTCCCGCCGAAGTGCGCCTGTACCGCCATGTCGCCGTACTCACCCGCCCCCTCAAGCGCCTAAGCATAGTCAAGGCTTCCGACCTGAGCATGGCCGAGCGCGATATCGGCCAGCTTTCGCAGGGCTACCTGACGGATCCGGCGCAGGTCGTCGGCAAGAAATTGACGCGCCAGCTCAATGCCAATCAGGTCATTGCGCCCAGCCACTTGGAGGCGGCGGAAGTGATTCGTCGCGGCGACCAGGTCGTGATCAACGCCGTCGGCGCCAATTTCAGCGTGCGCATGCCCGGCGAAGCCCTGACGGACGGGGCTCCTGGCGAACAGATCAACATCCGCAACCTGCGCTCGCAGCGGGTCATCCGGGCCCGGGTCGTGGGTCCGGGCCAGGTCGAGGTCGCCATGTAGGCACGTTTCTTGTAGCGTAAAGGTCAGGCGATTCCCTACACTGTTCGACGACGCGATGAAATTAGTCCTAAAGTTTTCTCGGCAGTGGCCGAAAAGCATGGCAAGCGTCCACCATATCGTCCGAGGTTCTGCATCATGGTCATCGATTTCAACCGGCTGAATAATGCCAATACGTCCGCTACCACGGGACGTACCGGCGCGACTCAGGCTGGCAATCGCAGTGAATCGGCACAGCCGAGCAAAGCGCCTGTCACCGGTAGCGATGGACAAACCGACGCCAAGAGCGGCGAACCCGTGCAACTGAGTCGCGAGGCTCAGCAGCTGCAAGCAATCGGCGAGAAGCTGCGCGATCAGCCCATCGTCAACAAGGAGCGCGTGGCCCAGCTGAAACAGGCCATCGCTGACGGCAGCTATCAGGTCGACAGCAAACGCGTCGCCCAGAAACTGCTCGACTTCGAATCCCAGCGCTAGTCCCAGGGCTGCGCTGGGGGTGTTGGACGCCCGACCCCCAAGAGCCCGCCATGCAAGACACCGCCCTGCTAGACCTGTTCTCCCACGATATCGGCACGGCCGAGCAGTTGCTTGAGCTGATCGATAACGAATTCCAGGCCCTGACCGACCGCGATCTCGCCCGCCTCGACCGCCTGCTCGGTGACAAGCAACCGCTTCTCGCACTCCTCCAGCAGCATGGCAACGAGCGCAGTCGCCTGCTGCTGAGCGCCAACCTGAGCGCGGACCGCCAGGGGCTCGCCACGCTGGCCGCCCAGTCCGCCGTCGGTGATCAGTTGCTGGCGCGCAGCGAAGAGCTGTCCAAGCTGCTGCAACGCTGCCAGGATGGCAACACGCGCAACGGCCGACTGATCCGCGCCAACCAGGCGTCGGTCGGCAACATCCTCGGCATTCTGCGTGGCGGGGAAACGCCCGGGCTCTATGACAGCCGAGGCAGTGCCGCTAAAATCGCGCAGCAGAGACCGCTCAGCCAGGCTTGAGCGAATCACACCAACAATAAAAGCACAGGGACATGCAGGCACTTCGCCAGTATGCTAGTGCCGTTGTAGTCCATGACTCGGAGAGTTCCGAACTGTGTCCAGCGCGTTCCACGACGAGAGCGGCCCCCAGCCGCCCAAGGTGCTCAAGACATCCGCAGAGATCATTGCCACCTTACGTCAATTGCAGCAGAACCATGATCCTCTGGTCATCCAGTTCAAAGGACGTGGCCAGCGTTTCCAGAGCTATCTCGTCGAGGTCGACCGCGACCGCGCGCGCATGGCCCTGGACGAAATCATCCCGACCGACGGCGAGCGCTTCCTCAAGCAGGGCGAATCCTTCAACGTCGAAGCCTTTCGCGATGGCGTGCGCGTAGCCTGGAGCTGCGAGCATGACGTGCAGCTGGGCGAACTCGAAGGTGCGCCGTGCTACTGGGCACCGCTGCCGCTGGAAGTCATCTATCACCAGCGCCGCAGCGCCTTCCGCGCCCAGCTGAAGCAGAGCGACCAGGTCAAGGTCGTACTGACCGGCGACAAGCTGCGCGATGCGCTGCCCGGCCACCTGCTGGACATCTCAGCGACAGGCTGCAAGCTGCGTTTCGCAGGCAACCTGAGCGAGCAACTGAGCAACGGCCAGGTGCATGAGCGCCTGACCGCGCAGCTGCCGTTCGGCTCGATGACCTGCGCAGTGGAATTGCGCCATGTGCAGTACGACGAAAAGCTCGACATGACTTTCGTCGGCACGCGCTTCTACCGCATGAGCGGCCTGGAGCAACGTCAAGTCGAGCGCTTCGTCTATCAGTTGCAGCGCGAGGCGCGTCGCACCGAAGGCGACGGCCCCTTCTGAATCCCGCGAGAGCCGCTGCCGGGACGCAGGCTACTGCCCGGCACGCTCGCCCTTCTCCTCGTTCTCGCCTGGCGCCTCAGGAGCCGGCTCCTGCTGCATCTGTTCCTGCACCGTCTGCTCGTCGACGCGCGGATCGAGCGCGGCAACCAGCGGTGAGCTGGTGACGTTGCCCGGCATGGCCATGTGCTGCAGCGGCGCATCGTCGACCTGGTGCAGATGGGTGACCACCTCGGGACGAATGCGCCAGATCAGGATCAGCGCGCAGAAGCAGACGAACACGTAGAGCATGTTGGCCCCGTAGAAACGCATCAGCACGCCCGCCAGCAGGGGTCCGATGCAGGCGCCGACGCCGAAGGTGACCAGCAGCATCGCGGTCAGCGAGACCCGGCGCTCCGGTTCCACGTGGTCGTTGGCCAGCGCCACCGCCAACGGATACAGGCTGAACTGCATCAGGCTGACCAGAAAACCAACGCCGATCAGCAAGCCGAGGAACACCTGCGGCAACGCCGCCAGTGGCAGCGCGGCCAGCAGCAGAAACACCGCACAGCCTCGAATCAGGCGCACCCGGTCACGCCGGTCGGACAACCAGCCCAGCGGCCACTGCACCAGCAGCCCGGCCAGAATGCAGCTGCCCATGAACAGACCCACCTGCTCGGTGGAGAGCCCCATGCGCGTGGCATACAGCGGCGCGAGGCCATAGAAGGAGCCGATCAGCAGCCCGGCCACCGAAATGGTCGTCAGCGACAACGGCACCCGGTCCAGGAAGAAGCGCAGCTCCAGCGGTGCCGGATGCAGCGGCGCCGGGTGCAGGCGCCGGGTCAGCGCAACCGGCACCAGGCACAGAGCGAAGCAGAGAGCGACCAGCATCAGCAGCTCCAGCCCCAGCGTCGGATGCACCACCAGCGTCAGCTGTCCGAGAATCAGCCCCATGTAGGACGCTGCCATGTAGCCGCTGAACACCAGGCCGCGCTGCTTGGCATCGGCCTGCTCGTTCAGCCAGCTCTCGATCACCATGTACTGGCACATCATGCCCAGGCCCACCAGCATGCGCAGGAACAGCCAGAACGGCAGCCACTCCACCAGGCCATGCCCCAGCACCGCCGCGGTGACCACCCCGGCGCAGGCCACGTAGGCCCGAATGTGCCCGACCCGGCCGATCAGTCGGTGGCCGAGCTTGCCCCCCAGCACCAGGCCGAAATAGTTGGCCGCCATCAACGCCCCGACCCACAGACCATCCACCGTGTCGGCCAGGCGCAGGGCCAGGTAGGTACTGAGCAGACCGGAACCCAGCAGCATCAGCAGCGTGGCGAAGTACAGCGAACGGAATGACTTCCAGATCAGTCGCATTGACGGATAAAGCTCCTTGTACGCGGGTAGGCAAAAACAGCGTCAGGCCTGGCCAGCCAGAACACGACGCTCCCAGGGCGTTATTTCATCGTAGAAGCTGGTCAGCTCCATGGTCTTGCTGGCGATGTAGCCTTCGATGAATTCCGCACCGAACAGTTCGATTGCCAGCTCGCTTCGTTTCAGACGCTCGATGGCGGCGTGCATGGTACAGGGTAGCGTCAATTCTTCTGGCACCTCGAACTCCCCCTGAATCGCCGGGCTTGGCTGCAGCTCGCGCTCCAGGCCATGCAAGCCGGCGGCAAGGCTGGCAGCGAGGGCCAGGTAAGGGTTGGCATCGGCGCCAGGCAGGCGATTTTCCACCCGTCGCGCCACCGGCGCACTGGCGGGAATGCGCAGCCCCGCCGCGCGGTTGTCCGCCGACCAGCAGGCATTGTTCGGTGAGGCATAGGGGTGGCACAGGCGCTGATAGGAGTTCACATGCGGCGCGAACAGCAGGGTGAAATCCGCCAACGCGGCCTGCTGGCCAGCGATGAAGTGATAGAAGGCCGCTGTCGCCTCGCCATTGTCGGCGCTGAAGATGTTGCGGCCACTGCCCTGCTCCACCACGCTCTGGTGGATGTGCATGGAGCTGCCGGGGGTGTGCGCCAGGGGTTTGGCCATGCACACCACGGACAAACCATGCTTGAAGCCGACCTCCTTGAGCAGATGCTTGAACAGGAAGGTCTGGTCGGCCAGCTGCAGCGCATCGCCGTGCAGCAGGTTGATCTCGAACTGGCTCACGCCCATCTCGTGCATGAAGGTATCGCGCGGCAGGCCGAGCGCCTCCATGCAGCGGTAGACATCGGCGAAGAACGGCCGCAGGCCATTGCTGGAACTGACGCTGAACGCCGCGCCACCATCCTCACGGCGGCCATCGAGCCCCAGCGGCGGCAGGAATGGCTGCTGCGGATCGGGGTTGCCAGCGAAGACGAAGAACTCCAGTTCGGTGGCCACGACGGGTTGCCAGCCCTGCTCGGCATAGCGCGCCAGCACGCGCTTGAGCAGGCCACGGGTGGACAGCCCGGAACTGCGCCCGTCCAGCTCGTCCGCGTCGCAGATCGCCAACGCGCGCGGCGGCTCGCTCCAGGGCAGGCGGTGGATCTGGCTCGGCTCGGCATTGAGCAGCAGGTCGCCGTCATCGCTGCCGTAGAAGCGCGCCGCCGGGTAGCCGCCCATGATGCACTGCAGCAACACGCCGCGAGCGAGCTGCAGGCGACGGCCTTCGAGGAAGCCACTGGCGGTCATCACCTTGCCGCGCGGTACCCCGTTGAGGTCGGGGGTGACGCAGTCGATCTCATCGATCCCCTGCAGAAGGGTTTCCAGTGGGCGGCAGTTGGCAGTGCTCATCTTTATTGTCCTTGAATGACGCGAATACCGCCCGAGGGGCGGCGAGACGTACAAAATACGCATCGCATGTTCAATATTTCAAGCAGTGCAAGCTTATCGAGATGCGACACCGCCTTGCACTCCGTCGCCGAGATCGACCGCCCTGGCTAGAAGCCCATGAAGGCTGTGCTAGAGTCGCGCGCTATTTTTTCGGCCCTGGCTGAAAGTCCTCTCGCCCCGGCGCCCTGCTCGAGCAGCGTGCCCAGCAACCAGAGACCACCCGATGTCCCAAGCCCTCCACCCTGCCCTGCAGCTTCTCAACCGCATCAGCCTGGTGACGCAGATCGTCATCGGCCTGCTGGCAGGCATCGCCCTTGCCTATGTCGCTCCCCAGGCTGCGCTGTCCGTCGGCTTCATCGGCAATGTCTTCGTCTCCGCGCTGAAAGCAGTGGCGCCGATCCTGGTGTTCATCCTGGTGATGGCCTCCATCGCCAACCACCAGCACGGTCAGCAGACCCACATCCGCCCGATTCTGCTGATGTACCTGCTCGGCACCTTCAGCGCCGCACTGGTGGCCGTCGTCGCCAGCTTCGCCTTCCCCTCGGCACTGGTGCTGAGCAGTCAGGCCGCCGAACTGTCGCCTCCCGGCGGGATCGGCGAAGTCCTCAAGACCCTGCTGATGAACCTGGTCGACAACCCGGTCAATGCGCTGCTCAGGGGTAACTTCATCGGCATCCTGGCCTGGGCCATCGGCCTGGGCTTCGCCTTCCGCCATGCCAGCGCCGGCAGCAAGCAACTGCTGGGGGACCTGTCCAACGGCGTCACCGCCATCGTCAAGCTGGTCATCCGCCTGGCCCCGCTGGGCATCTTCGGCCTGGTGGCCGCGACCCTGGCCGAATCCGGTTTCGACGCCCTGCTCGGCTACCTGCACCTGCTGGTGGTGCTGGTCGGCTGCATGCTCCTGGTCGCCCTGGTGGTCAACCCGGTGCTGGTGTACTGGAAGATCCGCCGCAACCCCTATCCGCTGGTCTTCACCTGCCTGCGCGAAAGCGGCCTGACCGCCTTCTTCACCCGCAGCTCGGCGGCGAACATTCCGGTCAACCTGCAACTGTGCCAGCGCCTGGGCCTGCACGAAGAAACCTACTCGGTGTCCATCCCGCTGGGCGCCACCATCAATATGGCTGGTGCCGCCATCACCATCAGCGTGCTGACCCTGGCCGCCGTGCATACGCTGAACATCGCGGTGGACCTGCCCACCGCCCTGCTGCTCAGCGTGCTGGCCTCGATCAGCGCCTGCGGCGCCTCGGGCGTGGCCGGCGGCTCGCTGCTGCTGATCCCGCTGGCCTGCAGCCTGTTCGGCATCCCCAATGACGTGGCCATGCAGGTCGTCGCCATCGGCTTCATCATCGGCATCGTCCAGGACTCGGCAGAGACCGCACTGAACTCCTCCACCGATGCACTGTTCACCGCTGCGGCGTGCATGGCGCAGGAAAAGCGCCAGGGCTGAAACGACAGATAGAAGGCTTGCGCGTGCAGGCCTTCTGTATTTCGGCTGGTGCCACACCTGGCACCGACAAAGGGAAAATTGATAACGATTAGCGTTTGAATTAGATTGACGCCTTTCGCAACCTACCGCGGACGGCTTCATGTTCGAATTGCAAAGCGTCAGTTACAGCATTCCTGAACGCACACTGCTGCATCCCCTGAACCTGCACATCGATGCCGGACGCATGGTCGGTCTGATCGGCCACAACGGCTCCGGCAAATCCACCCTGATCAAGTTACTCGCTCGCCAACAGGCACCCAGCGGCGGCCATATACTGCTCGACGGCAAGCCGCTGGCAAACTGGGGCCAGCGCGACTTCGCCCGCCAGGTGGCCTACTTGCCTCAGCAGTTGCCACAGACCGAGGGGCTTACCGTGCGTGAGCTGGTAGGTTTCGGCCGCTATCCCTGGCACGGCGCCCTTGGCCGTCTGGGTAGTGAAGACCGCACGCACATCCAACGCGCCATGGACCTGACCGATACCGGCATCTTTGCCGATCGTCTGGTCGACCATCTGTCCGGAGGGGAGCGCCAGCGCGTCTGGCTGGCCATGTTGCTGGCGCAGAACACCCGTTACCTGTTGCTCGACGAACCCACCTCAGCGCTGGACATCGCCCACCAGGTGGAGGTGCTCTCACGCGTCCACGACCTCAGCCGTGAGTTGGGCCTGGGCGTGCTGGTGGTGCTGCACGACGTCAATATGGCTGCGCGCTATTGCGATCACATGTTGGCCCTGCACAGTGGTCGCCTGCTGGCGCAAGGCAACCCGGCCGAGTTGATGCGCGGCGAGACCCTGGAGCGTATCTACGGCGTACCCATGGGGATAATGACCAATCCTGCGGACGGATCGCCGATCAGCTACTTGCAATGAGCAAAGGCTAGCGATCATCGGTATAAGGTAGAGGCTGATCCAGCAAGGGGCAGTTATCGCAATGCTCGAGGTTCTCGAGGCGATAACGAATGCAACACACCCTACGCTGGCGCCAGAGACCGTCGGGACGCAGCTCCTGACTTACCTGCAGATACCGAATCGGCCTGAACAGGGGGTTGCGAACACCATCGGCGCATCGCTCCTGTTCCATCAGCTCATGGCCATGCACCAATAACGACGAGGGCAAGACCTTGCCCATTTCACCGACGAACCACTCCAGGTAGTTACCGGCGTTGCTCCAGAGCACCTTGGGTGACAGCCTTGCCTCCGTCGCCAGTATCTGGATAAACGCTTGCAGATGCCCGGTCAGCTCGGCGAAGCGCTGAAAGGCATCAGCCGGTGGAACGGCAAAGGGTTCACCATCGTCGGGTAACTTGAAGGCCTGTGGCAGCCCCTGCTCGTCCAACACCACCTCAATCGCATCGAGCGCCAACGGCAAACGACGTCCCAACACCAGCGCAGCAGCGACCACTGGAGGAATCAGTCGAACCAGATAGTGCTTGGACCACTGCGAGGCCAGTGCTCGGCGGTCCTGCCCGACATGCAGGGGGTCGAACCGCTGCAGTACCGCATCGAGCTGAGCCGTATGCAGGAGTTGGCGCACCGGCAGCGACGGGCGCGGGTCTTCAAAGGTAGTCAGCACGTCGCGATAACTCGCAAACTCGCCAAAAAACAGTGGAGCAAGAGCTGCGATCATCGCCCCCCCCTGCGAATTCGGGAGAACCAACTCAGCACAATCGGCATCGCTCGAAGAAACGCTCGCGACTCTGCGCCATCAACGCAGCGCGCTTGTGCGGAAAATCGAATTCCTTCTCCTGCCAGAAGCCGAGACGCTGCATATGGCCAATCATCCGCTGATTGTCGGCACGCGGCTCAGCGACGATGCGCTGGGTACGCGGTTCATCCAGCAACAGATAATGCACCAGAGCCGATAGCCAGCTTTCCACCTTGTGCGGCCCGCGATGATCCTCCTCGCCAACCAGCATGTGAATGCCGCGGTCGTAGTCAGCGGCAGCGTAGAAAGGCGCTATGCGATCTTCCTTGGCCCAGTAAGCTTCGAAATAGGCGAACGGCTGGTCGTCAAAACACCCGATCATCGTCAACACATGCGGATCGGCCGCCAGACGCTCGAGATAGTCGCGGTGCTGATCGAGGCTACCCTGTTCCTGCCAGAACTCAGCTACTCGAGGGTGGTTCTGCCAGTGATTGAAGCGCTCCAGGTCGACTTCGATATCAAGCGTACGCAGCGAAATCCAACTGCCCAGACGAAAGTCGAAGCGTCGATACAGTTCGCCGGCGGGCTTCGGCGAGCGTTGCGGATGACGCCGCCCATCGCTGAGCACGAAGCGCTGCGGATAGCTTTCGCTGGCCGCCCCGCTGCGCCAGGGCATCGGCAATTGCCAGAACATCGAACGCTGCACCTGCCAGAGGCCGCCCATCTCAGGGCTGAGCAGCCCCTGCTGCACCAGCTCAGCAGGACAATCGTCGAGCCTCAGCAGCAGTCGTTGGCAGGCTGGATCGATGGCGAACGCCTGATAAGAGAAAGCCCAGAGTGCAAGCGGCATATCACGCCCTTGCAACCACCAAACCTCGTCCTGACGCTCGGCGCGCAGCAGCGGCTGCCCATCCAGCAACAAGGTCAGCTCATCCGCACCACCATCGACCATAAGCACGCGCCCATCGGGCAAGGGCAGAGAAACACCGGTCATGAATACAACCTCGAAAACCTGAAGACGAATGGCAAATGAAGATATTTAGTCGAACTCACTCAGGCGCTTTCCAGCGCCCGAGCTTGAGTCGTAGCGGCTGCTGGCATGCGCTCGAACAGCGAATGGGCGATCTCCTCAGCGCGCATCGGCAGTACCGACAGCAAGGTGTCGCTCAACCCATGACTGCTCTGACTGAACCCCTGTAGATACACGCCAGCCCGCAGCTGCGCGTCAGCACGCACACGGTAGTCGCGCTCGACCTGGAAATCGCCCAGGTATTTCTGCAGCGGCGCCAGCAACTCGCGGTGAGAACTGCGCTCATAACCGGTGGCGAGGATCACCGCATCGTAACGTTTGCTCTCAATATCACCGGTGGCACTATCGCGCAGCGCCAACTCGATCCCCTCATCGCTGGCACGGGCGCTTTCAACCGTGCGCCGGCACAGGAAACCATGACGCGCCTGCTTGGCCACTTTCTGCCGATAGAAGATGCCGTAGATACGCTCGATCAGATCCAGATCGACCACCGAGTAATTGGTGTTGTGGTACTCATGAATCAGCTTTTCGCGCTCGGCCTCAGGCTCGTTGAACACCAGATCGGTATAGCCGGGGGTGAATATCTCATTGACGAATGGGCTGTCGTCAGCCGGCTTCAGCACCGCCGCACGCAGGATCATGTCCACCTGCACCGACGGATAACTGTCGTTGAGGTCGATGAAAGCCTCCGCCGCGCTCTGCCCACCGCCAACCACGGCGATGCGCATCGGCTGGTGACGATTACAGGGCTGGCTGGCCATGCGTTCCAGATACTGGGCGTGATGGAAGACCCTTGCATCGTCACGCAGATGGGTGAAGGCAGACGGAATCCGCGGAGTCCCTCCGGTACTGAGAACAATGGAGCGCGCCAGGCGGAAGCGCTCGGCGCCCTGACTGTCGACAGAGATCACCCGTAACTGGTCGATACCCTGAGCACCATGCACCGGCTCGACGCGAACCACCGACTCCCCGTAGGCGCACTGATCGGCAAATTGCTGAGCGACCCAACGCAGGTAGTCGTTGTACTCCATCCGGCATGGGTAGAAGGTGCCAAGATTGATGAAATCCACCAGGCGTCCCTGCGCGTGCAGGTAGTTGACGAAGCTGTAGGGACTACTGGGATTACGCAGAGTGACCAGATCCTTGAGGAAGGAAATCTGCAGTTCACTCTGGCTCACCAGGGTATTGCCGTGCCAGCGGTAATCCTGCTGACGATCGAGGAACAACGCATTGTAAGCGCGCCCTTCCCGCTCACCCTGCTCCTGCAGAGCAATAGCCAATGCCAAATTGGAGGGGCCGAAGCCGATGCCGAGCACGTCGTAGGTCGGAACAATCAACTGAGTCATGATGCCTGTGTCCTTTAGCCGTTTGCCATGAACAAGCCATGGGCCTGCCTGGGAGAGTCCGCTCGCTCAGCCTTGCGGCCCGAGGATGCGGTCTTGAAGAAGAAGACGAGGCAGAAACTCAGAAATTTATAATAATTCTCATTACTGACGCTTCATCAACGGCTTACTCTCACCTCGCCCACCGGCGCAGACGCATGCGGCAATGCTTCATGGCGTTGACGATATGCTTCTCCACCATGTCGCGAGAGATGCCTATGCTCTCGGCGATCTCGGCATGAGAACAGCCCTCTACCTTGCGCATCAGGAATGCCTGGCGACAAACCGGTGGCAGTTCGTCCAACGCCCTCTTCAGTAGGCGCAACTGCTGCGCCTGACAGGCCTGAACCTGTGGATCACAGGTGTCGTCGAGTTCTTCATGCCCCAGAGACTCGAGCGGCTCGTCGGCGCGCACCTGCGCACGCCGGTATCGGTCGACACTCAGGTTGATCGCGGTTCGAAAAAGAAACGCGCGCGGCTGCTCGATGGCAGCCAAGGACTTACGCTCGAGCAGGCGCAAGACGCTTTCCTGAGCCACATCTGCAGCCGCCTGGCGATCACCAAGCGTACGACTGAGGTAACGGACCAATTCTTGGTAATGGTGTATCACAACACTCTCTAAGCCCCCGAAGGAACCGCCCCGTGCAGGTTCCTGATGTGTCACGACAACAGACACTTGCTGACAGCCCCGGTCAGCGATACTTATAATCACTCGCATTTTGTGCAAATGAAAGCCTCGCAAAAGCCTGGGACGCCCGAATGATCGAGCCGCAATCCACCGACGAAGACGAGCGCCTCAGCGCCGAGGCGGCATACTGGTGCGCGCGTCTGCATGACATGGACTGCACTGCCGAGGAGCGCCAGGCCTTCGCTCGCTGGATAGCCACTACCCCCGACCACCAGCACGAGTACGACGCCATGCTGGCGATCTGGCGGCTGGCCGATCAACTACACCCAGCCCACGCCTCCACGCCCAGCAACACGACAACTCGCCCTCGCCGCCAACGAACCCCCTGGCGCGCGACCAGGATTGCCGCTGCCGCCATGCTGGGAGGAGTGACTATCTGGATGGGCGGCTGGGTGGCAGGCCTGCTGCCAGCGCAGGTTGGCTACTACGCAGCTCAGGAAGCCCCGCGCAAGGTCATCCTGGCAGACGGCTCGCACGCTCAACTGAACAGCGACAGCAGACTGATCTTCGCCATCTTTCGCGACCACCGCAGTGCCTGGCTCAGTAGCGGTAGCGAAGGCTATTTCGAAGTCACTCACGACATAGAACAGCCTTTCAGCGTACTGACCGACAACGGCCAGGTGCGCGTCACTGGCACCCGTTTCAATGTCTGGACAGACGAACGACAGATGCTGGTCAGCCTGCTTGAAGGAGCCGTGATCGTCAGCCCGCCGAATGGCGCCCAGGCTGGCCAGGCGCAACTTTCGCCAGGCATGCAGGCACGCTACAGCAAAGGGAGCAACCAGATCGACGTGGAACAGGCAAGCACCACCAGCGCCATTGCCTGGACCGAAGGCAAACTGGTGCTGGATGATCTGACATTGAGCGCCGCCCTGCCACTGATCAATCGCTACCTTGAACAGCCGGCTCGCCTCGGCGACGCAGCCAGCGGCAACCTGCGAATAGGTGGGGTCTACCGTACCGACGACCTCAAGGCGCTGGTCGAATCGCTGCCAACCGTGCTGCCCATCGAAGTCAGGCGTGACGATGACGGTGGCCTGGTACTGAAGAGCCGCTACGCCTCACTCTAGCCGGGCACGCCATGCGCACGGGGAGAACGATGCCGGACCTGCAGCAGAAGCGAAGCTCGTGCAAGACACTTATCCAGGGTTTTCTTTGAGTTTTCTCTCGCCTTATCCGTCTTAACAGGAACGATTCGGGTTTGCAGTCATTTCGATTGCAACCGCGTCGCCCCGTTTTCCGGCGCAGCTCTGCGCCGAGCCTCAGGACTGGATGATGCAGACACCTCCGCAAAGTACGTTCCGCGAACTCCTCCGGCTGTTACGCCCGTTCGCGCCACAACTCGCCGCCGCAACCCTGTTGGGCATTCTTGGCGGCGCCAGCATCACGGCACTGCTGGCCACCATCAACTACAGCCTGCATTCCGATGACGGCATGCACAGCGCCTTGCTGTTGGGTTTCGCCGGGCTCTGCCTGTTGGCCCTGGTGGGCTCTATCGTGTCCGACATCGGCACCAACTATGTCGGTCAACACGTTATCGCGCGCCTGCGCAAGGATCTGGGCAGCAAGATCATCTCGGCACCGATCGACCAGATCGAACGCTACCGCAGCCATCGCTTGATTCCAGTGCTGACCCACGACATAGACACCATCAGCGATTTCGCTTTCGCCTTCGCCCCACTGGCAGTGTCACTCACCGTCACCCTTGGCTGCCTGGGCTATCTGGCCTCGCTTTCGCTACCCATGTTTCTCACCACCGCCCTGGCTATCGTCATCGGCAGCGCCATTCAGTACGTGGCGCGCAGCAAGGGTATCCGCGGCTTCTTCCAGGCCCGTGACGCCGAAGATGATCTGCAGAAGCACTATCGCGCCATGGCCGAGGGTGCCAAGGAACTGCGCATCAGCCGCCCGCGCCGCTTCCAGCATTACAGCGAGCGCCTGCAGGGCACAGCCGAACGCATCTGCGACATCCAGATCCGCTCGATCAATCTGTTCGTCATCGCCAAGGGCTTCGGCTCGACCCTGTTCTTCATCGTCATCGGCGTGGCCCTGGCTTACCAGAGCTTCTGGCCGAGCACCGACAAGGCGACACTGAGCGGCTTCATCCTGGTGCTGCTGTACATGAAGGGGCCACTGGAGCATCTGGTTGGCCAGCTGCCCATCGTCAGCCGCGCTCAGGTGGCCTTCCGCCGCATTGCCGAGCTGTCGCAGCGTTTCTCCTCGCCAGAACCCAATCTGCTTTTGAGTGACGACGGCCGCAGCGCACCGCCCATGCGAGGCATCGAGCTGCGCGGCCTGCACTACCGATACCCCACCGAAGACGGCGGAGAAGGCTTTGGCGTCGGCCCGGTAGATCTGCAGATCCGTCCCGGTGAGATCCTCTTCATCGCTGGCGAGAACGGCTGCGGCAAAACCACGCTGATCAAGCTGCTGCTGGGACTCTATGTGCCCAAGGGAGGCACGTTGCAACTCAACGGCGAGCCGGTGACAGACGCCAATCGCGATGATTATCGCCAACTGTTCACCACCATCTTCGCCGACTACTTCCTGTTCGAGGATCTGCTAAAGGGCAGCCAGGACATACCCGCCGAAGCCAACCGCTACCTGGAACGCCTGGAGATCGCCCACAAGGTCAGTCTGGACGACCACAACTACTCGACCACCGACCTTTCCACAGGCCAGCGCAAACGCCTGGCGCTGGTGCAAGCCTGGCTGGAGAAACGCCCAGTGCTGGTGTTCGACGAGTGGGCCGCCGATCAGGACCCCGAATTCCGCCGCATCTTCTATACCGAGCTGCTGCCAGAGCTTCGGGCTCAGGGCCGCACCTTGATAGTGATCTCCCACGACGACCGCTACTTCCACGTAGCCGACCGCCTGCTGCAAATGGCCTCCGGACGAATCGTTTCACTACAGGAACAGCATCGAGGCACCACTGAGCCTGCTGCGGAGAGCTCCCCCGTCGGGTAAGGCACCAGCAAAGCACGAGCGTGAAATTTCTTTTCCGGTTTCCGCTCACTCGTGCGTCTTAAAGCAAATCATTCTAATTATGACCAACGCTAAACAGATAATTCAGGAGTACAGCAGTGCGCTCATCCAGCTCTTTCTCTCCGTCCGCGAACACACTCAAACCTCTGGCTCGCCTGGTGCGCGCCACTGCGTTCGGCCTGGCACTTGGGGCTTCTGCACCGCTGCTGGCCGAGCCCGTACGCATCGACCTGCCGGCACAACCGCTGGCCTCGGCACTGACCAGTCTGGGGGAGCAGACCGAGCTGCAGATCCTGTTCAACCCGGCCCAACTCAGCCGCCTGCGTAGCAATGCCGTCACTGGCGAAATGGAGGCTCTGCAGGCACTGGATGCCCTGCTCGAAGGCACCGGCGTGCGTTATCAACTCGACGGTAACCGCGTCAGCCTGTTCACCAGCGCGGGCGACAATGCCCTGGCCCTGCCCGAGCAGGTAATCGAAGGGCGTAGCGAAGGACAGAGCAGTTTCGTACCCAAAACCAGCAACAGCGCCAGCAAAACCAATACCTCAATTCTCGAGATACCCCAGTCGGTATCGGTGATCACCCGCGCCCAGCTCGAAGCCCAGGGTGCACAGAGCGTTACCGAAGCGCTGCGCTATGTGCCGGGGGTCAAGGTGGAGACATATGGCCTCGACCCGAAAGGCTACGACTGGCTGTTCATTCGCGGTTTCAACGGCCAGAGCACCAGCGACTACCTCAACGGCCTGCGTCAGCAGAACAACGACTACGCCCTGTTTCGCAGCGAGCCCTATGCACTCGAAAGAGTCGATGTGGTTCGCGGCCCCGCCTCGACACTGTTCGGTCAGGGTGATGCTGGCGGCGTAATCAACCGGGTGAGCAAGAAACCTACCGCCAACCAGACCAACGAGATTCAGCTCACTGCCGGCAGTCATGACCGTCGCCAGGGTCAGTTCGATGTGGGTGGCGCACTCGACGAGCAGAGTCAGTTTCTCTACCGCGTCGTCGGCCTGTACCGCGAAGCCAATACACAGGTGGAGTATGACGATGGTCATGAGCTGGAAGACGATCGCCAGTACATCGCACCGTCCTTCACCTGGGCGCCGAACGAAGACACCAGCCTGACCCTGCTCACCGACTTCCTGCGTGATCGCAACGGCGGCAGCCTGTTCGTCTACACCAAGCCTAATGGTCACACCACCGATACACTGCTGGGCGACCACAGCTTCAACCGCTTCGACCAGGATCAGTACAACCTCGGCTACGAGTTCCGCCACCGCTTCAACGATACGCTGGAGTTCCGTCAGAACCTGCGCTACGGCCAGGTGGATCTGACGTTCAATAACCTGTTGCCATTCTCGATCAACCAAACCACCGGAAATGTGGTGCGGATTGCGGATCGCCGCAATCAGCACATGGATACCTTCGCGGTGGACAATCAGCTACAGGCCGACTTCACCACAGGCTCGATCCGCCACACATTGCTGAGCGGCGTGGACTATAGCTGGCAGGACGCAGACGTTACCTTCTACCGGAACTTCGGCCCAACACTGAACGTGTTCAACCCTGTCTATGGCCAGCCAGTAACGACGCCGGGCCCAACCAACGGGCTAACACAAGCCGACTACAACCAAACCATCGAACAACTCGGTGCCTACGTCCAGGATCAGATCCACTTCGACGACCACTGGCTGCTGACCCTCGGCGGCCGCCACGACCGGGTGCGTAACGACTTCGATAACAACATTCCCAACAGTCAATCCACCAACCAGAAAGACGACGCCTTCACCGGCCGCGTAGGTCTGACCTACGTCACCGACTTCGGCTTGGCGCCCTATATCAGCTACGCCGAATCCTTCGCGCCCAACAGCGGGGTCAGCAGTCAGGGCAGCACCTTCGATCCCAGCGAAGCCGAGCAGTGGGAAGTGGGGGTGAAGTACCAGCCGCATGACGACCTGCTGCTGACCCTGGCCGCCTACGACTTGACCAAAACCAATATCCTTACCGCCGAGCGGAATAGCAGTGGGGCAACTACCGGTTTCAACGTCGCGGAAGGTGAGCAGCGTTCGCGCGGCATCGAGGCCGAGGCTCGTCTCAAACTGGGCGAGCACTGGGATATCCTCGGTTCGTACACCTACACCAAGGCACAGATCACCCGCAGCAACGACGGCAATCAGGGCAACCGGCCAGCCAACGTGCCAGAGCACATGGCTTCTGCCTGGGTGAACTACAACTTCAGCGATGGCTCGCTGCGGGGCCTGACCCTGGGCGCAGGTGCCCGCTACGTCGGCTCGATGTATGGCAATAACGCCAATACCTTCGGGGCCGACAGCTACACCCTGTTCGATGCCTCGGCCAGCTACAAACTGACGCCACAGGTCACGCTGGCCGTATACGCGCAAAACCTGTTGAACGAGGACTACACCGCCACCTGCGACGCGGCCACCAGTTGCTACCCCGGCCTGGAACGCAACCTGATGACCAGCGTCAAGTACAGCTGGTAACCAGGTGCAAAGCCCGGCACCGCCAATGGCGCTGCCGGGCTTTTGCTTGCTGACTGATCAGGCTCCTGCGGGAGCCTTGCGCGTATCTGGAGAAATACTTGCCTGCCTCGACGAACCTCCCCCACCGCCACCTGAAACGCCGCCAATTGCTTCAGGCCATGGCCATCGGCGGATTGGCCCTCGGCTGTGGCTTGCCATTGCGAGCGGAGCCCCTGCAGCGCGTGGTCGCCATCAACTGGGCCGCGGCAGAAACGCTGCTGACGCTCGGCGTGGAACCACTGGCCATTTCCGACGTCGGCTACTACCGACGGCGAATGCCCGATCCAGCACTGCCGCAGACCGTGCGCGACATAGGCCCCTACTGGGAGCCCAATCTCGAATTGCTGCACCAGTTGAACCCGCAACTGATCCTCAGCGATGCCCTGCCCAACAGCGTATTACGTACGCTCGGTGATATCGCACCGACCGAGGTGGTGAACATTTTCCCAACCGACAAAGGTGTCTGGAACAGTGCCAGCGCTTTCATGCGCCAGTTGTCCGAGCGGCTGCACCTGAGTGACCGCGCCGACGTTTATCTGCAAGCCGCAGAGCAACGCCTGGAGACGCTACGCAACCGTTTGGCGCTAAGCCCACGGCCTGCGATTTACATCGCCGTGCTCAACCAGGATGGCCGCCACGCCACTGTCTACGGCCAGCACAGCATGGCCCAGGACGTGCTCGAACGACTGGGGCTGCGCAATGCCTGGAACGGCCCGAGCAATGCCATGGGCTTCAGCCTCACCGGTATCGAGCGCCTCAGCGAACAACCCGATGCCCATCTGCTGTACATCGAAATTCCTACGACGTCGGCGCGCCTGCAGAGCCTGCGTCAGCCCAATGCCTTGTGGAACAACCTGCCATCAGTGCGCCACCATCAAACTCAACCGCTGGGCAAATTCTATCCCTATGGCGGCGTGGCCTCGTACCTCAGCCTGGCCGAGCGCATAGCCGACTATCTGGACAGCCAAGAGGTGCAGCATGGCTGAGTCACTGAGCCTTCCCATGCGCCCGCCTCGGCATAGCCTGGGCTCGGCGCTGTGCACCCTGCTTATCGCCATACTGGCAGCACTGCTGGTATGGCGTGGGCTCAACGGTCTGCTCCCGCACGAACTGTGGTGGCAGGCGCTGTGGTCACCGGATCTGGACAGCCCCAATCAGGTACTGCTGCATTTCAGCTTCGCGCCACGCCTGCTGGTCAGTCTGATGGTTGGCGCAGCCCTCGGCCTGGCCGGCACCCTGTTCCAGCAGATTCTGCGCAATCCGCTGGCCGAACCGGTGACCCTTGGCGTCGCGGCCGGCGCCAACCTCGCCCTGTCGGTCACCACCATCTGGGCACCGACGCTGCTGATCCATGGCCTGGAAATCGTGACGCTGGCTGGGGCCGGCCTGGCTACCCTGGCCCTGTTCAGCTTTGCCTGGGGCCGCCATTTGTCGCCGTTGCGTTTCATCCTGACCGGCATGGTGATCAGCCTCTACTGCAACGCGTTGAACGCCCTGCTGGTACTGTTCAACCACGACTACCTGATTGATTTGCTGCTGTGGCAGGCCGGCTCGATCAACCAGAGCGGCTGGGATGGCGTGCTCTACCTGGCGCCACGTCTGGCCGTCGCAGCCACGCTGGCGGTGCTGCTGATACGCCCGCTGGCAGCGCTCGGCCTGGAAGACCAGAGCGCGGCCAGCATCGGCGTGTCGCTGCGCGCCACCCGTGGCTTTGGCCTGCTGGTCGCTGTGGCGCTGAGTGCCTTCGTCACCAGCGTGGTCGGCATCATCGGTTTCATCGGACTCGCCGCGCCGGCCATCGCGCGCATGACCGGCGCTCGCACCCTGCGCCAACGGTTGCTGTGGGCGCCTCTGCTCGGTGCCGCGCTGCTGTGCCTGGTGGATCAGTGCGCACGTGAGCTGTCGCGCCTGGTCGGCGAAGTACCGGCCGGCATCCTCACTGCGGTGTTCAGTGTGCCGCTGCTACTCTGGCTGCTGGCGCGCCAGCGCAGCGGCGGTATCCAGCCGCACAGAACGAGCCTGGGACGACCAACGGAGCATCCGTGGCGGCCAATTCTGCTGGTTGCCGGGTTGCTGATCATGCTGCTGATACCTGCCGTGTTTTTGGCCAAAGGGCTGTACGGATGGCAGTGGGCTGAGCTTGGCGAGCTGCACTGGCGCTTGCCGCGTGTGTTCGGTGCACTGGCCGCCGGCGCCATGCTGGCCATGGCCGGGCTGTTGGTGCAACGCCTGACCGGTAACCCCATGGCCAGCCCGGAGGTATTGGGTGCCAGCTCAGGTGCGGCGCTGGGCGTGCTGGTGCTGTTCCTGCTGGTACCGCAGCCGCAGGCGCTGATGCTGCCGGCAGCCAGCCTTGGCGCCTTGCTGACCCTCGCAGTTCTGCTCTGGTTCGCCTGGCGCAGCGCCTTCAGCCCGGAGCGTTTGCTGCTCACCGGCGTGTGCCTGACCACCCTGATGGGCGCGCTGAGCACCCTGTTGATGGCCAGTGGTGACCCACGCATGACCGCGTTGATGAGCTGGATGACCGGTTCGACCTATCAGGTCGATGCCAATGCTGCCACGACCGCCGTGATCCTGACCGTGCTGCTGGGCGCCGCTGCGTTACTACTGGCACGCCCACTCGATCTGCTCGGCCTGGGTAACGGTACGGCGGCAGCACTCGGCCTGCGCCTGCGCGCCAGCCATCTGGGGATCCTGCTGCTGGCCGCACTGCTCACCGCCGCTGCCACCCTGATGGTCGGTCCCCTGAGCTTCGTCGGCTTGATCGCACCGCATATCGCCCGCCATCTCGGCGTACACCGTGCGCTACCGCAGCTCCTGCTAAGCGCTGGCGCCGGTGCACTGATCATGCTGTTGGCCGACTGGCTGGGGCGGAACCTGGCTTATCCATGGCCGGTTTCCGCCGGGCTGCTGGCCGCGTTCATTGGCTGCCCATACTTCCTTTGGCTGATGCAGCGCGAACGCCGTGGCTAGCACATCGTCAACGACTGGTGCGCACAGCGCACCAGTTTCTCCTTGATCGATACGCCCTACCAGTAGCGTCGCAGAAACGCTGCCGCCTGCTCGTAGTGCTCCAGCACCTCCGGCACCAGCCCGGCCATGCGCAGGAAGTCATGGGTCATGCCACGACATAGCCGGCTCTGCACGACCACACCCTGCTCGCGCAAATGCTCGGCATAAGCCAGGCCCTCATCCAGCAAAGGGTCGAACTCGGCGATCAGCAGAAGAGCCGGCGCACTGCCACGCAATTGCCCCTCGGCCAGCAACGGCGAGCAACGCCAGTCACGGCGCTGCGCCGGCTGTTCTGCATAGTGCTGGTAGAACCAGGCCAGTGTCGCGCTCTCCAGCAGATGCCCTTCGGCAAACAGCTCCTGGGATTCGCTGGTCTGGCGGGCGTCCACCGCCGGATAGAACAGCAGTTGCGCGCAGGGCTTTGCCTCCTGCGTGGCAGCCAGCTCGGCACAAACCACGCTGGCCAGGGTCGCGCCAGCACTGTCCCCCCCCAGGGCCACGCGTGCCGGGTCCAGGCCCAGCGCCAAACCGCCTTCTTGCAGCCAGTCCCAGGTATCGCGCACGTCCTCCAGGGCAGCGGGAAAGGGATGCTCCGGCGCCAGTCGATAGTCCAGCGCCAATACCGCGCACTGCGCGCTGATGGTCAATTGCCGACAGATCGCATCGTGCGAGTCCAGGCTGCCGATGCAATAACCGCCGCCATGCAGATAGATCAGCACTGGCAGCGCCGCACCGGCCTGCTCCGGCCGATACAGCCTTGCCGCCAGATGACCATGGCGCACCTGCGGCGAGACTTGCTCCACGGTACAGGGCGGAGCGAATGGTGGCAGGCTGCGCGAAGCGGCCTCGAACTCGGCACGCGCCTGTGCCACCGGCAACTCATGGGGAGCCGGCCGCCCTGCCCGCCGGCCCTCGTCGACCATATCGAGATAGGCGGCGATTTCCGCGTGCAGCTCGCCAGGTACATTAGAAAGGGCAACACTCATAGCGCGAACGCCTCCTGCGCGATCTGTGCGCAACAATGATCGATGACTGCCAGCAACTCCTCCTCGAAAGACGCCATGAAGCGCTCGATGCTGGAAGGACGAAACACCTGCCGACTGAACAGACAGCGCAGCGCCAACTCACCGTCGTGCACCTGGCCGACGATCTCCAGCCAGTTGTTCAGCGGCGCGCTCGCGGCATAGGCATCACCGGGCCGCTCATCGAGCAGGCTGAACAGGGCTTCGCCGTCGGCGCTCTGATCGAGCTGGCCCAGGTAGTTGAAAGTGACGCGCGGCTGCGCCTGTGCTGCCAGCCTGCTGCGCATCTGGCCATCGGCCAGATAACGCAACACACCGTAGCCGATGCCCTTGTTCGGCACCGCACGCAGGCGTTGGCGCAGCGCCGTGATGGCCTGGCCATAATCGCCCTCGCCAGCCTCCAGACGCACCGGGAACAGGCTGGTGAACCAGCCCAGGGTGCGGCTGTGGTCGAGGCCATCGAACAGATCCTCACGACCGTGCCCCTCCAACCCGACCAGCACCGCATGCTGCCCACTCCAGCCACACAGTGCGCGACCGAGGGCCGCCAGCAGCAGATCGTTGATCTGCGTGCGATAGGCTTGCGGTGCGACTTTGAGTAGTCGCGTGGTAGTGGTTCGATCCAGGCGCAGACTGATCCGCTCACGCAATGCCACCTGAGCACGACCGCGAGGGTTGTCGCGCGGTGGCTCGCCCAGCCCCTCGCTGGCAGTCTGCTGCAGCCAGTACGGCAGCTCCTCGCGCACGCTTGGCTGACAGACGTAGGCCCTGAGACTTTGCGCCCAGTCTCGATAACTGCAGGAAGACGGCGGCAGATCCGGCGCTTCACCGCGCTGCAATGTTCCATAAAGCCGTTGCAGATCCTCCAGCAGAACCCGCCAGGACACACCGTCCACTCCCAGGTGATGGATCACCAGCAACAGTCGGCAGCTGCCATCGGCCAACTGGCTGTAGACAGCCCGCAGCAAACGCCCCCGACCGATATCCAGGCTGCGCTGTGCACTGTTGGCCAGTGCCAGCGCCTCGTCGGCATCTGCCGGTTGCTGATGCCAGAGCAGCGGGTTGGTCTCCAGCCCCAGTTCATCGAGATTGCAGTAGCGCTGCCGCCACTGGCCGTCATCGTCCCTGGCGAAGGCCAGGCGCAGGCTGCCATGCTCGGCCAGCAGCAAGCGCAGCGCCTGCTCCAGGAGGCTTGCGTCCAGCGGTCGATGGCAAGCCAGCAGCAGGGCCTGGTTGAAATGGTCGGGTTCAGGCAGATGCTGGTCGAACAGCCACTGCTGGATCGGCAACAGGCTGAAGTGCTCTCCGTCCTCGGCCGCCTCCGTCACCAGCGTTGGCGTGGACGCGCTGGCCTGCTGCGGGCGCTCCAGCAAAGCCGCGATACTCTGGTACTGCAACAGGTCGCGTAAACGCAGCTCCAGGCCAAGTCCCTCGGCCTGACGGGCACGCGACACCACCTGCAGGCTGAGAATCGAGTCGCCCCCCAGGTCGAAGAAGTTATCGTGGATACCCACCTGCTCGACCTGCAGTACCTGCGCCCAGATATCCGCCAGGATACGCTCGGCTTCATTGCGCGGAGCGACATACCCCGCGCCCTGCCAGCTCGGCTCTGGCAGCGCCTTGCGGTCGATCTTGCCTGCCGGTGACAGCGGCATGCGCTCGAGTCTGAGGATCTGTGCCGGCACCATGTAGTCCGGTAGCTGCGCCCGCAGATCGCTGCGCAACGTGTCGCCATCGACCTCACCGACCACGTAGCCGATCAGTTGCTTGCCGCTGGCGCCTTCGCGAGCCACCACCACCGCTTCGCGCACCTGCGCGTGAGCCTGCAGGCGCGCCTCAATCTCGCCGAGCTCGATACGGAAACCGCGGATTTTCACCTGATGGTCGATACGCCCCACGTACTCAACGACGCCATCGGCGCGTCCGCGCACCAGATCGCCACTGCGATACAGACGCGCGCCCGGCTCGCCAAAGGGGTCGGCGACGAAACGCTCGGCGGTCAGCCCCGGGCGCTGGTGATAACCGCGCGCCAGCAGCTCACCGCCAATGTACAGCTCGCCAGCCACCCCCAGCGGTACCGGACGTAGCTGTGGGTCGAGGATGTACAGTCGGCGCGCGCCGACCGCCTGGCCGATAGGGGCATACGCCGCCTGGCAACGCGTGCTCGCATCGGCCTTCCACAGCAGCGGTGTGACCACGGTTTCGGTCGGCCCGTAACCGTTGATCAGGTGTTCGGCCTTGAGAGTACGGCGCGCCAGTTCGAAGGCGGCTTCAGGCACTGCATCGCCACCAAAGCAGTAGATGCGCATGCTCGGCACATGGCCAAGGTGCGCGGCCTGATCGGCCAGTTGCAACAGGTAAGCCGGCGGGAAGGCCGCGACCGTGACCTGGTGCTCGCGCAGCTGCGCCAGGGTCTGCTCGGCACTCCACAACGCCTCCCCACGGATCAACAGACTGCCGCCATGGCTGAGGGTAGTGAGCCAGCGCTCATGGGCTCCGTCGAAGGCGAACGACATGAAGATCAGTTCGCGATCGTCCGGCGTCATGGCGTAACGCTCGCCGATGGCGCGGCAGTGCGCGGCGATCTGTCCATGCGCCACGGCCACGCCCTTGGGCTGGCCGGTGGAACCCGAGGTGTAGATCAGATACGCCAGGTTGCCAGGCTGCACGTTCACCTGGGGCAGCTCGCAGGATTCGGCAGACAGATCGAGCCTGTCCAGCTCCAGGCACACAACACCTTCAGGGACGGGCAGACGCTCACGCAGGCGGCTGTCGGTCAGCAGCAAGGTGATGCCGGCGTCCTGCATCTGGAACGCCAGGCGCTCGCGCGGGTAGTCGGCGTCCAGCGGCACGTATGCGCCACCGGCCTTGAGCACGGCGAGCAACGCCAGCGGCAGCTCGACACCACGCGGCAAGGCCACGCCCACGCGCACTTCGGGGCCGACGCCGAAGGCCAGCAGGCGCCGGGCCAGGCGGTTGGAGTCCAGTTCCAGACGCTGACGGTCGAGGCTGACAGTCTCGTCGATCAGCACACAATCCTGCGGGCGCTGGCGGTTGTGTCGAGATATAGCCAGGTGTACCGGCTCGAATGCCGTCGGCAGCGATGCCTGACCGTGCAGACGATGGTGCGCCTCGTGTTCGAGCGTGCTCAGGCAATCGAGATCACCGAGGCATTGCTCGCCCCCCTGCAGCATGGCGGCGAGGATCTGCTCGAAGTTGGCGCGGATACGCAGCACCGCATCCTCATGAAAATGGCTGCGCAGGTACTGGTATTCGATCTCCATTCCCTCGCCCAGACGTACGGCCAGATCCATCGGCACGCTAGTCACGTCCTTGGACGCCAGCTCACCGAAGCGCGGCCCATCGCCACCACCGCGCCGCAACGCCTCATCCACCGGGTAGTTCTCGAACACGATGATGCTGTCGAACAGCGCCTGGCCGCCATGACCCGCCCAGCGCTGGATGTCGTACAGCGGCGTGTGCTCGTATTCGCGCACCTCCAGGTTGTAGGCCTGGAGTGCTCGCAGCCAGTCACCGAGCCCCGCATCCGCCGCTGGCGCCTGTACCACCGGCAAGGTGTTGATGAACAGCCCCAGCAACGTCTCGGCCCCCGCCAGGCCAGTGGGTCGCCCCGCGACGGTGGCGCCGAAAGTGACCCGCTGCTTGCCGGTGTAGCGCTGCAACAGCAGCAACCAGGCGCCCTGCAACAGGGTGTTGAGGGTCACGCGCTGCTGCCGGGCAAAGGCTCGCAAGCGCTCGGTCGCCGCAGCATCGTAATGGCTGTAGGTCACGCCATGGCCACTGCCTTCAGCGGGGCGCTGCAGGCTGTCGGCCAGCAAACAGGATTCGTCCAGCCCGGCCAGGCGTTGCCGCCAGAACGCTTCGGCAGCGTCGCCATCCTGGCGCTGCAGCCAGGCGATGTAATCGGCGTAGCGTGCGACGGGCGCTGGCAGACGCTCGCCGGCATAGACCTGCAGCACCTCCTTGATCAGTTGCGCGCCGCTCCAGCCATCGGTGACCAGGTGGTGCATGGTCCACACCAGTTGCCAGCGCCCCTCACCCAGGGCCAGCAGGCTCATGCGCTGCAGCGGTGGCCGGGCCAGATCGAAGCCTTCGGCGCGGTCACGCTCGGCGAAGGCGATGACATCCGTCTCGCCCTCGATCACCCGCACCTCGGCGGGTACCTGGCGCTGCACCACCTGCAAGGGCTGGCGCAGCCCGCCCTGCCAGAGAAAACCGCTGCGCAGCGTTTCGTGGCGCGCCACCACATGCGCCCAGGCCGCCTGCAAACGCGCCGGATCGAGCTGCTCGACCGCCACGCTGATCTGGTTCACATAGAGCCCGGACCCCGGGTTGTCGAGGGCATGGAACAGCATGCCCTGCTGCATGGGCGACAGCGGGTAGATATCTTCGATGGCAGCGGCAGGCAGGTCGAGGGTATCGAGCTGCACCTGATCGAGACCAGCCAGAGGGAAGTCTGCCGGCGTCACGCCGCCCGCGCCCGGTGTCAGGCAATGGGCGATCAGGGCGCGCAACTCGGTCAGGTAACGCTGCGCCAGTTGCATGACCGGCGCCTCGTCGAACATCGCGCGGCTGAAGGTAAAGCGCAGGCCCAGACGCGCATCGAGCACCTGACCATCGATGCTCAGCCAGTTGCCCAACGGCGCCTCAGCATCGCGGTTCGGCCCGGCGTTTTCGCCGGCCAGACGCAACAGGGCATCAGCGGCGAAGCTGGCATCGAATTGGCCCAGGTAGTTGAAGGTCACCCGTGGCTCGTGCAGCCCTTCCAGGCCCTGGCCGAGGTGGCGCAGCAGGCCATAGCCGAGTCCCCCACGCGGCACCGCACGCAGTTGCTCCTTGACCGCCTTGATCGCCGCATCGGGTTCGCCCTCAGCATGTAAATGGAGCGGGTAGAGGCTGGTGAACCAACCCAGGGTACGGCTCAGATCGATATCGTCGAACAATGTCTCGCGGCCATGGCCTTCCAGCAACACAGCGGCACTGCTCTGCCCGCTCCAAGCACACAGGGCACGAACCAGTGCAGTCAGCAGCAGGTCGTTAACCTGGGTGCGATAAGCAGCTGGAGCCTGTTGCAGCAGGGCACGCGTTTCGCCCTCGTCCAATTCCAGGCGCAGGGTGTGGGCATGACGCTCGGTCAGGCTGGCATCGGTGCGGGCGCCTGGCAGGCTCGGCGCCTTGACCTCTAGCTGGGCACGCCAGTAATCCTGCTCGGTGGTCAGCTCGGGACTGGCGGCAAGCTCGACCAGACGCTGCGCCCAGCGCTTGAACGAACTGCTGCGCGGCGCCAGGGGCTGTCCCTCGTAATGCGCCTGCAGATCCTCCAGCAACACCCGCCAGGACACACCATCGATGACCAAGTGATGGACGACCAACAGCAAGCGCTGGCTGCCGTCAGCCATGCTGACCAGCATGGCGCGCAGCAGCGGGCCACACGCCAGGTCGAGGCTACGCTGTGCGACGGCGCAATGATGCTCCAGTTCACTGGCATCGGCCGCCTCACGCAGCCAGAGCACGTCGGCATCCACCAGCTCCGCATGCACGGCATGACTACCATCGGCAGCGAAACGCAAGCGCAGGGCATCGTGATGCGTCTGCAACGCCGCCAGGGTTTCGCTCAGACGCCGCGCGTCCAACGCTTCGCGGCAGTGCAGCAGCACAGCCTGGTTCCAATGGGCGCGCTGCGGCATGGGAGTGGCGAAGAACAATCGCTGGATCGGCAGCAACGGCGTCTCGCCCTGCTCCGGCCCCTGCTCGGCCTCGCTTACCGCCTCACGAACGACAGAGGCCAGGGCGCGTAGGCTCTGGTGCTGGAACATGTCCTTGGGGGTCAGTTGCAAACCAGCTTGGCGGGCACGGCTGACCACCTGAATGGAAACGATGGAGTCGCCACCCAGCTCGAAGAAACTATCCTCACGCCCCACCTGGGCCACGCCCAGCACGCTTTGCCAGATATCGGCCAGTAGCCTCTCATGCGCCGTTTCTGGCGCCTGGTAATCCGCCTGAACGGTGCTGAACTCCGGCACCGGCAAAGCCTTGCGATCGAGTTTGCCATTCGGCGACAGCGGCATGGCCTCAAGCACCAGAATGCGCGCCGGCACCATGAACTCCGGCAATTGCTCAGCCAGCGCCTGGCGCAACTCCTCGCCGTCGCAACCAGCCACGGCATAGCCCACCAGCTGCTTGCCTTGCGCTGTGTCACGCGCCACCACCACCGCCTCTTCCACCTGCGGATGT
>NZ_SUKD01000021.1:0-53761 GCF_013357275.1 Pseudomonas sp. BMW13
CTATACGAAACCCCAGATCTCTAACGAGGTCTGGGGTTTCTTCTTTGCGCGGCAGAAAGTCGGGCGTGGGCAGCGCCGGGCATGTGGGCGAAGGCTGATCGCCGGCAAGCCGGCTCCTACGCGGCGGCGCCTAAGCCTGAGTGCCACGAAATTCCCGTAGGAGCCCGCTTGCGGGCGATGCGGTAGTCGCCGGCTAGCCAGCTCCTACGGGGGCGGAAAGTTACAACCTTGCCGGATACGGACGAAATGGCTCGGTTAGAATGCGCGCATGCATTCAGGGGACCTTCATGTCTGCTCCGTTATCCTCCTTGCCTGTGCACGAGCTGGTTGCCTGCCATGAGTGCGACCTGCTCATGCGCAAGCCACAGCTTGCCGATGGCGAGAGCGCTCAATGCCCGCGCTGCGGCTACGAACTGTTCAGCCACCGCCATCAGGTAGTGCGCCGCAGCCTGGCTCTGGTGATGGCGGCGTTGCTGCTGTACATCCCGGCGAACTTCCTGCCGATCATGCAGCTCAATCTGCTGGGCCAGACCTCTCAGGATACCGTCTGGAGCGGTGTGCTCGGGTTGTACGACAGTGGCATGCAGGCGATCGCCGTGGTGGTGTTTCTTTGCAGCATGGCGGTGCCGCTGCTCAAGCTGCTGTGCCAGTTGCTGGTGTTGCTGAGCATTCGCCTGGACTTCGGACGCAGCTATGGCCTGCTGCTGTATCGGATTTACCACCACCTGCGCGAGTGGGGCATGCTCGAGGTCTACCTGATGGGCATCCTGGTGGCGATGGTCAAGCTGATGGACCTGGCAGATCTCAGCCTGGGCCTGGGCCTGTTCTGCTTCATTGCGCTCCTGTTGATACAGATCTGGCTGGAGGTGACGATGTCGCCACAGCAGATCTGGCAGGCGCTGTCCGGGGAAGACGTTCATGCGTGCGATTGATGCCGGCCTGCTGGTCTGTCACGAGTGTCACCAGCTCAATCCGATCGAGCCCGAGGTCGAGCACCAGCACTGCAGCCGCTGTGGTGGTTTGGTGCATGCGCGCAGGCCCAACAGCCTGGTTCGGACCTGGGCGCTGCTGCTGACCTCGGCATTGCTGTACATCCCGGCCAACGTGCTGCCGATCATGACGATCAACAGCCTGGGCAAGGGCGCACCGGCGACGATCATGGAGGGGGTGGTCGAGCTGCTCCAGCACGGCATGCTGCCGATCGCTGCCGTGGTCTTCATCGCCAGCATTCTGGTGCCGACCTTCAAGCTGGTCGGTATCGCCTTGCTGCTGTATTCGGTGCAACGGCACCAGCCGATGTCGGCCCGGCAGCGTATTCTGATGTATCGCTTCATCGAGTGGATCGGGCGCTGGTCGATGCTCGACATCTTCGTCATCGCCATCCTCGTGGCTCTGGTCAACTTCGGCAGCCTGGCCAGTATCGAGGCCGGTGCCGGTGCGGCTGCCTTCGCCAGTGTGGTGATCCTCACCATGCTGGCTGCACTTACTTTCGATCCCCGCCTCATCTGGGACAACACGGAAACCAACCATGACTGATCTTCCTATGGCCAAGACGCGTCCTGCTTCCAACTGGTCGGCCATCTGGGTCCTGCCCCTCATCGCCCTGCTGATCGGCGGTTGGCTGGCCTGGCGCGCCTACAGCGAGGCCGGCATCCAGGTCGAGCTGATCTTTGTCAGCGGCGAAGGCATCCAGGCTGGCAAGACCGAGTTGATGTACAAGGGCATGGCCGTGGGCAAGGTGGTCTCGATCAGTCTTGATCAGACCGGCAAGAATCGTGGTGTGGTGGCGCAGCTCGAGGTCAACAAGGATCTGGAGCAGTACCTGCGCAAGGGCACGAGCTTCTGGCTGGTCAAACCCAATGTCAGCCTGGCCGGGATCAGTGGGCTGGAGACGCTGGTGTCGGGCAACTACATCACCTTCAACCCGGGTGACGGCGAGGCGAGCCGTACCTTCACCGCGCTGACGCAAGAACCGCCGATGGGCGACGACGTGCCAGGCTTGCACCTGACCCTGAAGGCCGATCGGCTGGGGTCGCTCAACCGTGACAGCCCGGTGTTCTACAAGCAGATTCAGGTCGGCCGGGTGAAGAGCTACACCCTGGGGGACGATGAGAGCACCGTCGAGGTCAAGGTCTTCATCGAGCCCGAGTACGCCAGCCTGGTACGCAAGCACACGCGCTTCTGGAACGCCAGCGGCATCAGCATCGATGCCGACCTGTCCGGCTTCAAGCTGCGCAGCGAGTCGCTGGCCAGCATCGTCGCCGGTGGCATCGCCTTCGCCACGCCGGAACATCGCAAGGACAGTCCGCCGACCGATCCGTCGCTGCCTTTCCGCCTGTACGAGAGCTACGACGCCGCACAGGCCGGCATCAAGGTGGTGGTCAAGCTCACCGACTTCGATGGTCTGCAGGAAGGCAGAACGCCGGTCATGTACAAGGGGATCGAGGTCGGCACCCTGAAGACCATGAAGATCGACCGCGACCTCGCCAGCGCCACTGCCGAGCTGACCATCAACCCCTTGGCCGAGGACTATCTGGTCGAAGGCTCCGAGTTCTGGGTGGTCAAGCCTTCCATCTCGCTGGCGGGCATCACCGGGCTGGAGGCACTGGTCAAGGGCAACTACATCGCGGTAAGGCCGGGTGAGAAGGGCAGCCCGCCCGCTCGCAGCTTCGTCGCGCGGAGCAAGGCGCCGCCCCTGGACCTCGGCGCACCGGGGCTGCATCTGGTGCTGTTCAGCGATCAGCTGGGCTCCATCGAGGTTGGCAGCCCGGTGCTCTATCGCCAGATCAAGGTGGGCTCGGTACAGAGCTATCAGCTGTCCAGGGACAATAGCCAGGTGGTGCTCGGCGTGCATATCGAGCCGGACTACGTGCATCTGGTCAACACCTCGACACGCTTCTGGAATGCCAGCGGTATCACCCTCAAGGGCGGGCTCTCCGGGGTGGAGGTGAAGAGCGAATCCCTGCAGACGCTGTTGGCTGGCGGTATCGCCTTCGAGACCCCGAACCCCGAGGCCCCCGCTTCGGGGCGCCAGGTGCAGCGCTTTGCGCTGCATGCGGATCGGAACAGTGCCCTGCAGCCCGGCACGCAGATTCGCATCCGGGTGAACGATGGCGATGGCCTGCAGCCGGGGACCCTGATCCGCTACAAGGGACTGGAAGTCGGCAAGGTGGAAAGCCTGGCCCTGACCGATGACCTGCAGGCGGTGATGCTCGATGTGCGCCTCACCCAGGCGGCAGCGCAGATCGCCCGCGAAGGCTCGCGCTTCTGGGTGGTCAAGCCCGAGCTGAGTCTGACCCGCGCCGCCAACCTCGGCACGCTGGTCAGTGGCCAGTACCTGGAGGTGCTGCCGGCGTTGCAGGGCGGTGCCCAGCGCCTGCAGTTCACGGCACTGGATGGCCCGCCCAATCAGGCGGTACGCGAGCAGGGCCTGCGTCTGGTGCTGAGCGCGCCACGACGCGGCTCGATCAAGCCAGGGGTGGTGGTCAGCTACCGTGAGGTGCCGGTGGGCAAGGTGGTGGATTTCGAGCTGGGGCCGACCTCGGATCGGGTGTTGATCCACGTGCTGATCGAACCGCGCTATGCGCCGCTGGTGCGTTCGGGCAGCCGCTTCTGGAACGCCAGCGGCATCGGTGTGGATGCGGGGCTGTTCAAGGGCGTGAAGGTGCGTACCGAGTCGCTGGAGGCGCTGATCGAAGGCGGTATTGCCTTCGCCACGCCGAACAATCCGGAGATGGGCGGCCCGGCGCAGCCGGGGCAGACCTTCGCGTTGTTCGATGAGCCGCAGGACGCCTGGATGCAGTGGGCGCCGAAGATCGTCCTGGAGTAGGACGGCGCGCGCGGCGGTTGCCGGGAGGGATGTAAGAACGACATCCTCCCTGCGCAGTAACAGGAAGGGCCGCATTGTGCGGCCCTTTCTTTTGGGGGATGTGAACAGCGGCATCCAGCCGGCTGGTAGAGACAAGCTCGCGGCTGAAGCCGCTCCTACGCTCATGTCCCGAGCCGTGGGAGCTGCTTCGGCCGCGACGAGTCAGGCCGGCTCGGCGGTTTCTGTCTGCTCGGGCGCCTGCGCCTTGGCATTCTCGCGGGGCTTGATGAACTTCCAGTCCGCCTCGTCGATGTAGATACCGTTGGGGCCGCTGCCGCCTTCCAGGTCGATGGCCACATGGGCCGAGACCTGCGGCTTGACCGAGGCCAGGATGGGCACGAAGCCCAGCTGCAGGCTGGTCTCGATCAGCGCCTGCTGGTTGCGTTCATCGATGTCCGCCGCCTCGTCGAGGTAGTAGGGCAGGCGCACGCGCCCGGCCTGCTCGCGATCCATCAGGTGCAGCAGCAGGTACATGTTGGTCAGCGCCTTGATGGTCATGGTGGTGCCGTTGCTGGCTGCGCCATCGATGTCGGTGTGAATCACCGGCTGGCCATGCACCTTGGTGATCTCGAAGGCCAGTTCGAACAGGTCCTTCAGGCCCAGCTGGTTGCCGTTGGCGGCCACCAGGCGCGACAGGTAGTCCTTGGCTTCTTCGTTCCTGGCGTCCTGCTCGGCCGACTGCGACAGGTCGAACACCGACAGGGTCTCGCCTTCCTCGTACTGGCCGGCGCTGTGGATGATCTGGTCGATGTGGCGCAGGGCTTCCTTGTTCGGCGCGAGGACGATGCGGAAGCTCTGCAGGTTGGAGACCTGACGCTTGTTGATCTCGCGGTTGAACAGGGCCAGCTGGTGTTCCAGGTTGTCGTAGTCGCTGCGGATATTGCGCAGGGTACGGGCGATATCGGTGACCGCTGCGCGTCTGGCCTTGGCCAGCGTGAGGGCTTCGTCCTGGCGGTGGGCGTAGGCGTTGACCAGCAGTTGCAGGCGGCGCTCGACGTCGTCTTCGCTGTCGAACTTGGCCACGCCCTTGAGGCGAACCTGGGCGTACAGCGCCTCGATCTGGCCGTCGATGCGTTGCAGCGCCTGCCAGGTGTCCTGGTAGTCGTTGAGCAGCGGCAGCAGGTTGTCCAGCGAGTCGTCCACCGGCTCCATGAACGGTGTGCCGAATGGCAGGTCGGCCGGCAGCAGCTGGCGACGGCGCAGGGCGTCCTCCAGGGTGCGTTCCTTGGCTTCCAGATCGGCCAGTTGGCGACCGACCAGCTGCAGCTTGGCGGAGAGCTGCTGCACCCGCTCGGCGAAGGCGTCGCTGGCGCGCTTGAGTTCGTCCTGGGCGCCTTCCAGTTCGGCCAGACGTTCCAGCTTCTGCGGCTCCTCGGCGGCCAGGGTCTGACTCTTGCGGAAGTCTTCCAGGGCTTTCTGCGCGTCCAGCACGGCCTGGTACAGGGTTTCGGCCTGGGCCTTGCTGGCGGCGCGGTCGGCGGCGACCGACTGCTGGGTCTTGAGCTGCTTCAGCTCGCGCTCCAGGCGATCCTTCTGGTCGCGCAGGGCGGCGCGGTCAGCCAGCGCCTGCAGGGCCGGCGGTTCGATATGGCTGAGCTCGATGGACAGGCCGGGCACGGCGAAGGTGTCGCCCTTGAAGCGGTCGAGCACGGCTTCGACCGCCTTGACCCAATCGTCGCCGTCGGCCTGGATGCCTTTCTCGCCCAGCGGCAGGCTGAACAGCTGGCCGTTGAACAGGCGCATCAGGCGGTCGACGTCGGCCTGGCTGAATTCCTCGCGCAGGCGCGAGTAGCTGTTGTTGTCGGCGTGGTCGAGCTGCTGCCGGACCGACTTGAGGCGTTTTTCCAGATCGCGCAGACGCTCGTCGAGGTCCTCGCTGGAGAACTGCCGCGACTGCGCCAGGGCGCCAGCCAGCTCGTCGTGGGTGTCCTTGGCGGCGAGCAGTTGCTCTTCCAGCACCTTGGCGTCTTCGACCAGGGCGAAGCGGTTCTTCAGCACCGCCAGTTCGCCCAGCCAGCGTTGGATTTCGCTGATCTCGCGCTCCAGGCGCATCAGCTCGCTGGTGCCGCCGCGCTGTTCGTTCTGCAGGCCGTCCTGCTCGTTGCGGTAATGCTCGGCCTGGATCACCAGCTCTTCCTTGCGCGCATCGGCGTAGTCGTGCCAGGTGCCCAGCAGGTTGTCGAGCAATGGCGACAGGCGATGCAGCTTGCCGCGCAGGATCTCGCGCTGGCCGACGCCGGTGGCCAGCGCTTCGATCAGCGGGCCGGCAGTGACCAGTGCCTGGTAGTCCTGCTCCATGCGGCGCACGTCGCGGTAGGCTTCCTCGGTGGCGGCGATGTAGTCGACGCTGCCCGAGCGCAGGCTGTGCTCGAAGGCATCGAGGAACAGCTGCTTGAGCTTGGCCGCAGTGATTTCGCGCATGTGCAGCAGGTTGATGAACAGCGCGCGGAAGGTCTTCAGGCTCTGTTCGCTGGTCGAGCGCAGCGGGATCAGGGTCAAGTCCAGCGGGATGCTGGTGTGCCCACCCACCAGCAGGCGGCGCAGTTCGTCGGGCTTCAGCTCGTAGGCGGTGATGCCGGCCTGGCCGAGGTTCTTGAACAGTTCGCGCTGACGCAGGCAGGTGCCGTTCTGCTGGTAGTGCTCCAGGTCCAGCTCGCCGGCGTAGGCGAAGAACTGGTGGCCGAAGCCGCCGCCCGGGCCGCGTCCGGCCACGCCGATGACGTGCGGGCCGTGGGGCAGGGCAACTTCGACGAGGATGTAGCTGGTGTCGCTGGCGAAGTAGAACTTGCGCGAGGCTTCCAGGCTGTACTTGCCGAAGCTCATGTCCGACATGCGCGCCAGGATGGGGAACTGCAGGGCGTTGATCGAAGCGGACTTGCCCAGGTTGTTGGCGCCGTACACCGACAGCGGGTTTTCCAGCGGGAACAGGCCGAGGCTGTAGCCGGCGGTGTTCAGCAGGGCGAAGCGGCGGATGCCGTAGCGTTCCTGGCTCATGCGTCCATCTCCTGTGCAGCGCGTTCTTCTGCCATGGCGCGGGCCAGGGCGTCTTCCTCGGATTCCTCGGTGTCGCTGGCCTCGGCCACTGCGGCATCACCGTCATCGTCCAGCAGCACCGGTGCCGGCAGCGGCAGGTCGCTGCTGTGCAGGCTGGCGGCCAGGTCACGGTCGTGCTGCACCGACAGGCAGACGTCGAGGAAACGGTGCATCGGCGGCAGGAAACGGTACACGCCGTTGCTGTCCTCGGCGAAGCCGAGCTGGGTCAGGCGGCGGATGATCTTGTCTTCCAGCTCCTCGAAGGTGGTCACCTCGGCCTGCAGGAACAGGTCGCGGTACTTCTCCAGCAGAGCCGGCAGTTCGTCACGGCCTATGCTGCCGCCGTCGAGCACGGAGAGCGGGTCGCGGCCCTGGTCGGCCAGGTGCTCGACCAGGATGAAGGTGAACAGCGCCAGGCGCTGGGCGGTCTTGTTCACCTGCGGTGCGACCTGCTCGGGGACGAAGTAGTAGAAGCCGCGCGGGTCGCAGACCAGCTCGAAACCGAGGGCGCGGAACAGGGCACGGTACTGGTCCTGCATGCTCGACAGCTGGGCGTAGCACTCCGGCTCGCTGCGGGAGATGTGGTAGCCCTTGAACAGATCGCGAAACGCGGCTGCCAGCTGGGTCATTTCTTTCAGGTCGATATTCATAGACGGTGCTCACGGGCAAGCATTGGGTCGAGTGCGCCTGGGCGCGCTCCACCTGAGAGTTCGGGGTGGCCGATGGCGGGCAGGCGCAGGGTGGACGACGCTTGATGCCTCCACGGCCCGGCCAGCGGCGAGATGGACAAGCAGAGCGTTGTCCACCCTACGAGGTGCTCATGCATCGGGGTGACCCACCAGGGCGTAGGAGCTGATACTGATTTCATGCTCGCGGGTCAGGTAGGTCTGGCGCTGCAGGCGGTCACGCTGGAAGCGCGATTCGCGCGACAGGCGCGAGAACCAGTAGAGCAGTTCGTCGGTGGCGCCTTCCGGTTCCTGCTCCAGCAGCCAGGTCATCAGGTCCGGCAGCGGCAGGGCCTGTTCGCAGCGTTCGATCATCTCCCGTGCGGTCTTAGGCGCCTTGGGCGCGCCGCCCTTGCGGCTGCTGCTGGCCTTGGGGAAGTGCGCCGGCTTGGCTTCGAAGCGGGCCAGGGCGTAGACATAGGCCTCGACCTGGCTGGCCGAGCCCAGGAAGTTGCTCTGCGGTCGGGTGAACAGTGGCATGGCGGCCTGGGGCACGGCGTCGATGCCCTTCTTGCGGATCACCGACAGGGCCAGCGCCGCGCCACGGGTCACGGCGTTGTGCCGGCGCGCTTCCTCGCGCAGTGGCAGCAGCAGTTCGCGGGCCTTGCGCAGGGTCAGCTGGGCGGTGGTCTGCATTTCCAGGATGCGCGCGTGGGTACGCAGCAGCAGGTCGTCGTCGACCAGTTGGCCGAGGCGCTGCTGGTCGCCGAGCAGGCGCAGCAGCACCTGTTCGACCCGGCGTACCCCTTGCTCGAAGGCGCCATCGGCGGCGACCAGCTGGATCATCGGCTCGACGTATTCGTCCCAGGTCGCCAGTACCTCGGCGTAACGCTGGCGCAGGGGAATCTGCCGGTCGCTGGTCTTGGCCCGGTCGGCCACGCCGACCAGCGCCTGTTCGTCGTTGCCGAGTTTCTTCAGCACGTCGCGCACGCGCATGTCGAGCAGGCGCAGCTGGCGTGCCAGGTCGTTGGCGTCGCGTACCTCGAAGGCGTCCTGGATATAACCGGCCAGGCGCTCCAGATGGCGCAGGTAGGCCTCGATCTCCAGGCACAGGCCCAGGCGGTGCTCGCGGCGCAGATAGGCGAGGAAGTCGTGGATCTGCGCGTTGAGCTCGAAACGGTTGGGGCTCTTCGCCACCGGCACCAGGATGTCCAGGCGAATCCAGGTGTCGAGCAGGGCGGTGGTGTCACTGGGCGTCGCGTCGGGCAACTGGGCCGCGAGCTGGCCGCGCAGCTCGACCAGGCTCAGGGTGCCCGCGTCGAAGCGCTCGCACAGCGGTTCGAGCAACGTCCAGTGTTCGGCGAGGGCGCGCAATACGCGCTTGGGATCGATCATCGAGGCGCCGGGTTCCAGGCAAGTGAAAAGGAGCGATTGTACTGCAAGGCGGATGCCTGTTTTGAGCCCGAATCGATCAGTTGCAGGTGACGTTATTCGGCACATTGGGACGGGCTGCGGTTCGCTGGTAGCTGCAAACCCTTGAAATGCCGCAGAAATCGGCACTCTGGCGGATGGCACGCTTTCTGCCATGTCCCTGAGGAGAACCTGCCAGTGGAGTCACCATGTCCGCCCTTGCCCTAAATGTCGATGCCCGTTGGCACGAGTTGCAGCATCAGCGCGACCTGGATTGGGACCTTCACGCCATCACCGACCGTGCCCAGGCGATCGCGTTCCTGCGGCGTTTCGAAAACCGCCTGTGCATCTACTCCAGCTACGTCGAGAAGCTCTACAGCAACTACAGCTTCGTGGTGCCGCAGGACGAGCAGGGCGGCATCACCATCCTGCCCGACGAGATGGCCTGGCACGACATCTTCCATGACATCCCCGCCGACGCGGTGGAGCCTACCGGCGTGCACGTCCTGCCGGGTGAGGCCATCGGCTGTGACGGGTTATACATCAAGGTTCCGGGGGAGTCGCGGCTGGTGGCCTCGCGCGAGCTGCCGTTCCAGGAAGGATTGCGCCTGCTGATCGAGCGCTACCGCCAGCGCGGCGAGCATTTCCTGCCCGTGCTGGTGAAGGGGGATCTGCGCGAGTACGAGGCGCGCATGCCGTCGTTACACCTGCACCGCATCAACCCGAGCAAGCTCGGGCACTGCTCCCGGCTGAGCATCGACGCCATTCGCAGCGCGATCGCCGAGCACCTGCTGAGCCTGTTCCGCCAGCGTTGACCGGCAGTGGTGTTACGCCGATGTGACAGCTGGTAACACCCGCCTTGCGGTCATTCTCCCGCTGCAGGCCGTTTGCCAGCCTTTTCTCGACTATGGGTCGGGCCGCTTTTGCCGGTGCCCTTCTATAGTGGCTTCAAGAAATCGAGTCGGAGCGCTCGATGCCACCATAAGAAAAAGGGGGTTTGCCATGCGTCGGTCCTTTCGCTTCGCCAGACATGCCCTGGCGCTGGTTTGTGCTGGAGCTCTGAGTGCCCAGGTCCAGGCCAAGATGGTCGAGCTCGAGGACAGCGAGCTGTCGGACATCACCGGGCAGGCCTTCATCAACCTGACCACCGACAGCAATGCCGGCATCAATTACACCCGCGTCAATTTCGGCCTGAACATCGACACCCAGCTGAACGTCAAGAAACTGCAGCTCGGCCAGTACACCCGTCCCGGTGAGGCCGCCGGTTCGTCCGACATTCTGATCAACAACTTCGCGCTGGGAACGGTGGGGCCGAACGACACGATCAACCCGTTCAAGATCTCCAATCCCTTTCTCGAACTGGCTTACGAAGGCGATCGCGTCGTCGGGGTGCGCATCGGCTTCGGCGAGGCCAAGGGTACACTGTCCGGGGATATCCGGAGTCTGACGGGCAATATCCCGGTGCATATCAAGGGTACTGGCGATGCCATCTACGACAAGGCGACCTTCGCCCAGCGCGCAGCGTTGCTGCTCGCCGGGGTGTATCGCAGCAGTACCGTCGAGGCCGACGCCATGTTGGTCAACTCCGGTGGCAAGGCAGACCCGGTCAGGGGCACCATGGCCGGTATCAAGAATGGCGATGGCCTGACCTGCACCTCCGGCTGTGCCGGCGGCTGGACCGATGCCCTGCTGGGGGTCTTCGCCTCGGGCAATTGCAGTATCCTCGGCATCCAGACCTGCTTCAATCTGTCCCAGTTCCAGTCGCTGCCGGTGGGTAACACCAGCGACATGAGCAACATGCAGAACGCCGCCAAGGGCTTCTTCATCTCTCTGCAGACCCAGGACGTCGCCTGGCGAGACATGGACAGCAATGCCTTCATCACCGCGCTGCAGGGCGCGTTCATGAACCTGCCCAAGTACCGTGACGCCAACGGCAACCTGGTGTCGCCGATCAATATCGACTTCGACCAGGCCTTCAACGGTATTCCCCGGCAGGATACCTGCGTCGGTAGCGCCACTGCGGGGTGCTGAACATGCGTAACGGGGTGCTGCTGATGGCGCTGCTCCACGCCGGAACCACGTTGGCGATGGAGCCGCTGAGCGACGCGGAAATGTCCGACGTGCAGGGCGCCGGCCTGGGCTTCGTGTTGGATCAGGTGCTGCTGGATGGTTCCGGTGCGCAGATCGTGATCAACGACATCACCGACGGTCAGGGGCGCAACGTGCCCATCTCCCTGAAGAACCTCTATCTGGGGGCCGCCGGCAGCGACAAGGGCAGCAATCTCAATCCGGTGACCATCGGCAGTCTGGACCATCCCTTCGAGCTGGAGCTGGCCAAGGGGGAGGAGCTGCGCAGCCTGCGTGACGACGGGCAGTGGGTGCAGACCACACCGAACAACATCACCGTGCTGTCACTGAAGTTCCCTGAGCGTCTCGTTTCGGGCGGCAATCCCTGCATCGCCGGCTATGCCGGTGCCGGCTCCAACTGCTCGACCGGCCCCAGCGGGCGTGCTGACCTGGGCATGCGTTTCGATTTTCAGGTATCGGCCGGACGTACCGAGATGCTCGCGCTGGACATCCACCAGTTGGTGATGGACGGCTCCTACCTGCGGCTGTGGGGTGATCCTGGGCAGAATGGCAATGGCGAGCTGGTCGGCGAGGCGCGGATCAACATCTTCGCCAAGACCCTGGAGGTGATGTCCTGCGCCCAGGCCAACTGCGATACCGCTGGCGAAACCGCTGCGCAGCGCGGCGCGCGCACCCTCTATATCACCAACGGTTACGCCAACATTGCCCTGGGCTACGGCAAGTCGCAGCCGCTGCGGTTGCGGGCGAGCGCTGACGGCCAGTTCGTGCTGGAGTTGCAGAACCCGACGGCGACCGGCACCACGGCGGCACAGCGCCAGGCCCTGGCCAGCGACTTCTATGCCAATGCGCCGCGGACCAACCTGGTGTTCGAGAACCTCACCATGGGCGGCACGCGCAGCAGCCCCACGGCGGTTCCCACCGGCGGCTACAACTTTGGCCGCAACGAGATCTCCGGGTTGAGCTTCAACTACCTGAAGGTGAGCAGCTATGACCTGCATTAGTCGAGCGATTGCCGTGCTGGCGCTGCTGCCAAGCCTGGCGCTGGCGGAAATGCAGGCTCTGGATGACGACACCCTGAGCGAGCTGAGCGGCCAGGGTGGTGTCTACCTCTCCGGCGAATTCAGCATCAACAAGAACGGTGGCGTGCTCTGGGATACGCCCGCCAGCAACAACCCCGCGCAGTGGACGGCCAACCAGCGCAGCTGTGCCCTGGTCGGTGCCAGCAGCCCGGAGAGTTGCGGCATGCGGGTGGCAGTGCGCTCCGGTGCCAATGCCGGCTGGTATGTGCTGGACAACATCAAGGGCATCTTCAGTTTCGAGGGCCTGACCCTGGATACCCGTACCCTCACCAGTGCTGGCGGTGAGCGTGAGGTGCTGGCGTTGGGGCTGCCCAACGAGATTCGCTTCAAGGACGGCAACTTCGCCTTTGCCGTGGCCAGCCAGGGCGGTTGGAAGAACAAGGCGCTGAGCGCCGCCAATGGCGGTGACCCGAGCTACCAGCAGACCACGATCTTCTCCGCCAAGATCGATGGCAGCATCCGCATGCAAGGCAGCGTGCTGGTGTTCCCGACCAACTGAGGAGGCCGTTATGCAGCGTTACGGATGGCTTTCTGCGCTGCTGCTCGGCAGCACGCCGGTCTGGTCGATGCAGGCGCTGGACGATGCCGGCCTGGCCAGTGTCAGTGGTCGTGGCGGCATCAGCATCGAAACGAGCGGTGGCGGCTGGTCCGCCGATAGCCTGGAGTACCGCGAGGACGGCCAGAGCCTGCGCGTCGAAGGCATCTCCAGTCGTGCGCAGCAGGCTGGCAGCCGCTCCACGACGCAGATCGACGTGATCGACGACCGCTTGCATGTCGAGCACCAAGGCCGAGCGAACGAACTGGCGGTGAAGGGTATCGGTTTTGCCGGCAGCGACAGGAGCTTTGGCGCCTTCCGGGCCTTCTATACCCTGGGGGCCAGCCTACAGTTGCGCGGTGGCGGCGCCAGCGGTGTCGCCGGGGTCAGCGTCGATGACAGCCGCCTGAGCCTGGATGCGGTGACCTTCTACTACCGCGACAACGGCTTCGACCTGATCGTGCGCAACGCTTCGTTCGATGCCTACCTGAACAACGCCTATCTGGACATCGTCAGCGGCGGCAACGGCTCGGCGGTGCGGCTCGATCTCGGGGACACGCGCTTCGTCGCGCAGATTGGCGGCATCGGTCTGGATCTCGCCCATGGTGACCCTGATCCGGGTGTCGCGGTGACACCGAGTGCGCCGGATACCCGTCATGTCGACCATGCGCGCAGCTTCGGTCAGCTGGATATGGATCTGCGCCTGGGCGGCAGTGTCCGCATCGCCGGCGGCGGCGCGAGTGGCCAGGGCGTGCGCCTGATCCCCCAGATCACCATCGCCAACAGCCTGTTCCAGTACAAGGATGATGGCGTGCTGCGCGCCGAGAATTTCGCCGGAGTGCTCAGCAGCCAGAATGGCATCACCCTCGACCTGGGTGAGGACGGCAGCGGGCGCTATGCCCAGTTGGCCTTCCAGGACCTCAAGCTGAACGCCAGCCTTGGCGGGTTGATCATCGGTAACCCGAGCAATCAGAAGATCGGCAGCCTGGCCCTGGACCTCAACTTCCAGGATCAGGGCGCGCGGCAGAACTGGTTCAAGCTGCGCCCCGGCGGTGACCCCAATTCCGGCTTGCAGGGCATCAGCGCCGATGTGTCGTGGAACATGGTCAGCAGCTCGGTCTCGCTCACCGATAACGGTAACAGCATGTGGTTCAGCGGCCTGCGCACCCATGGTGTCGGTCAGCTCACGCTCGATCTGACCCGTAGCTGTGCCGGCGGCGTCAGCACCGGCTGCTACGCCGGCAGTGTCGACACGCAGCCCGGCAGTGGCGGCTATGACGGACATTTCGACGGCCTGCGCCTGGGGCTGAAGAACGTCAGCGGTGGCTACAGTTTCGATGGCCTGCGGGTCGGCGGGGCCGACGCGCCGTTGCAGGGTGGCACCGAACTGCTGGTTCTGCTGGAGATCTTCCCAGCCTACGATTTCACCCTCAACGGCCAGCTTACGCTGCGTCCCGGCGGCGCCAGTGGCGACGGTGTGCGCTACAACGCCGACTTCTTCGTCACCGATGCCAACGCGGCGATCACCGTCGATGAGACCGGTCGCGGTCTGTGGCTGGCGGGTACGCGCTACGACATGCACTTTCGCGATGGGTCGCTGGACGTGACCCAGGCCGGTGTGCAGTTGAGCAAGGGCACCTACTGGTCGACCCTGGATGTGCACGATGTACGCTGGGGCGACCGAGCCGCTGGACAGAGTCTCGGCCGCATCGTGCTGCGCCGCTACGAACAGGGCTCCACCCTCAGCCTCAGTTCCGGTGGCGCCGGCGCGCTGTGCGTCGGCGGCAGTGGCAGCAACGCTTCGGCGTGTGCCGCCAGCGGCGGGCGCTGGGAGGATCGCGGCAACGAAGGCCTCACCGCCGGGCTGAAGAACGTCTTCGTCCGCGATGCTTCGGGCAACCCGGCGGGGAGCGTGTCGAACAGCGAGAAGCGCAACCAGCTGATCATCGAGACGGACCGGGTGAACGGCGTCGACGGCACCGGTGCGCAACTGGTGGTGGACAACTTCTACACCTCCGATGCCAACCCCGGCGATGCCAATGCCAACAGCTACGGGGTACGGGTCGACCTCAACCTGGATGTGGCGCCGACCAGCGTCTGCGACAAGAGCACCAGCGGCTGCCCCCCGGTGTCGCCGGATCCGTTGGGCTTCGCCGTCAACGGGCGGGTGCATTTCAAGGAGATCAACATCGACCGTATCCAGAACGTTCACCCGAGCGGCGGGGCGGTCACCTCCATGTACGGCATCAAGCTGCAGAACGCCGATATCCGCGCCAACCTCACCGCCACCCCCATGAACTGAAGCGGAGCCTGCAACGCATGGCCCCTGCCGCCATGCGCTCGTCGCGGCCGAAGCCACTCGCACGGGCCAACCGGGCGCCCCGTCATACCGCTGTAACCGCGCTGTCCTAGCGTGCTCGTCCAGGCGGGCCAGCTTCCGGTCATCACCGGTTGTACAAAAAATCTCCAATGCCCTTTCGATATGCGCCGGTTATCGGCACAATTCGCGTCCACTTTTTTCCGGGGGGCAGAATGTCCCTCACTGGCTGACCTTGCTGGGGCGACGAGATGATCCAGACGCCGTACTACCTCATCGACAAACAGAAGCTGCTGGTCAACCTGGAGAAGATCGCCTACGTGCGCGAAAACTCCGGTGCCAAGGCGCTGCTGGCGCTGAAATGCTTCGCCACCTGGTCGGTCTTCGACCTGATGCAGCAGTACATGGACGGCACCACGTCGTCCTCGCTGTACGAGCTGAAACTGGGGCGGCAGAAGTTCGCGGGCGAGACCCATGCCTACAGCGTCGCCTGGGCCGACGACGAGATCGAAGAGATGGTCGCCAACTGCGACAAGATCATCTTCAACTCCATTGGCCAGCTGGAGCGTTTCGCCGAGCGGACCTCGGGCAGCATCCGTGGCCTGCGCGTCAATCCGCAGGTGAGCAGCTCCGACTATCTGCTGGCCGACCCGGCGCGTCCGTTCAGCCGCCTGGGCGAGTGGGACCCGGCCAAGATCGAGACGGTCATGGGGCAGATTTCCGGTTTCATGTTCCACAACAACTGCGAGAACGGCAGTTTCGAGCTGTTCGACAAGATGCTGGGCACCATCGAGGAGCGCTTCGGTCATCTGCTCGCGCAGGTGGAGTGGGTCAGCCTCGGTGGCGGCATCCACTTCACCGGCGAGGGCTACCCGATCGATACCTTCTGTGCGCGACTGAAGGCCTTCTCCGAGAAGTACGGCGTGCAGGTCTACCTGGAGCCGGGCGAAGCGGCGATCACCCTCAGCGCCTCGCTGGAAGTGACCGTGCTCGACACGCTGTACAACGGCAAGAACCTCGCAGTGGTCGACAGTTCCATCGAGGCGCACATGCTCGATCTGCTGATCTACCGCCTCAACGCCAAGATGGCGCCCAACGATGGCGAACACACCTACATGGTGTGCGGCAAGTCCTGCCTGGCTGGCGACATCTTCGGCGAATACCAGTTCGACAAGCCGCTGCAGATCGGTGATCGCCTGTCGTTCATCGACGCCGCCGGTTACACCATGGTCAAGAAGAACTGGTTCAACGGCCTGAAAATGCCGTCCATCGTGGTGAAACAACTCGACGGTAGCGTCGAGGTGGCTCGCCAGTTCGAGTTCGACGACTACCTGTCCAGCCTGTCGTGATATCCCCTGGGGTGGATGAGACTTTGCTCGTCCACCCCGGTGCGGCGGTGAGGTGGACGCTGAAGCGTCGTCCACCCAACGGCCCGCACTTCCCTTGCAACGCAGTACCTATCTAGAAACGCAGTACTCAGGAGGTGAAACAATTGAAGAAGAACGTTCTTATCATTGGTGCAGGAGGTGTCGCCAAGGTGGTGGCCCACAAGTGCGCGCAGCATAACGACGAGCTGGGTCGTATTGCCATCGCGTCACGGAACATCTCCAAATGCCAGGCCATCATCGACAGCGTACAGGCCAAGGGCAGCCTCAAGCAGCCCGGCGAGATCAAGGCCTATGCACTGAACGCCCTGGACGTGGAAGCGACCAAGGCGCTGATTCGTGAAACCGAGTCGCAGATCGTCATCAACGTGGGCTCAGCCTTCCTCAACATGTCCGTGCTGCGCGCCTGTATCGATACCGGCGTGGCCTATCTGGACACCGCGATCCACGAAGACCCGAGCAAGATCTGTGAAACCCCGCCGTGGTATGGCAACTACGAGTGGAAGCACCTGGCCGAATGCCAGGACAAGGGCGTGACCGCCATCCTCGGTGTCGGCTTCGACCCGGGCGTGGTCAATTCCTATGCCGCACTGGCGCAACAGCAGTACTTCGACAAGATCGAGTCGATCGACATCCTCGACGTCAACGCCGGCTCGCACGGCAAGTACTTCGCCACCAATTTCGACCCGGAAATCAATTTCCGCGAATTCACTGGCACGGTCTACAGCTGGCAGAACAGCCAATGGACCAGCAACAGCATGTTCGAAGTCAAACGCACCGACGATCTGCCGGTGGTTGGCGTGCAGAACCTGTACCTGACCGGCCATGACGAGGTGCACTCGCTGTCCAAGCACCTCGACGTGCCGAACGTCCGCTTCTGGATGAGCTTCGGCGACCACTACATCAACGTCTTCACCGTGCTGAAGAACCTCGGCCTGCTCTCCGAGCAACCGGTCAAGACTGCCGAAGGTCTTGAAGTGGTACCGCTGAAGGTGGTCAAGGCCGTGCTGCCGGATCCGTCTTCGCTGGCGCCGGGCTACAGCGGCAAGACCTGCATCGGCGACCTGGTCAAGGGCACCAAGGATGGCCAGCCGCGCGAGCTGTTCATCTACAACGTGGCCGACCACAAGGAAGCCTACGTCGAGACCGACAGCCAGGGCATTTCCTACACCGCCGGTGTACCGCCGGTTGCCGCCGCCCTGCTGGTGGCGCGTGGCGAGTGGGACGTGTCGCGCATGGTCAACGTCGAAGAGCTGCCGGCCGAGCCGTTCCTCAAGCTCCTGGATGTGATGGGCCTGCCCACCCGCATCAAGGACGAGCACGGCGATCGTCCGTGGGACCAGGCCATCTGAGCCCGTCCCCAGCATGAAAAAAGGATCGCCTCGGCGATCCTTTTTCGTTTCAGGCCAGGCTCAGAGCGTGACCACGCCCAGCAGCACGGCGGCGGCCAGCATCACTAGGCTGATTCCCCAGGCCCACAGCAGGGTGTAGCGAATGTGCCGGTACAGTTCGACCCCCGCCAGGCCGATGGCCAGGTACACGCTGGGCACCACCGGGCTGATGCCGAAGCCGGTGTTCTCGCCGATCAGCAGGGCCTTGGCCACCGCCGCCGGGTCGACCCCGGCCGCCACGGCGACGTCGCGGATCACTGGCAGCAGGGCGAAGTAGTAGGCGTCCGGGGAGAACAGCATGCCCAGCGGTACGCCGAAGGCGCCGATGATCAGGTGCAGCCAGTTCGCCGAGCCGTCGGGCAGGATGTTGATCATCCAGTGCGCCATGCCGTCGGACATCCCGGCGCCGGCCAGCACGCCGAGCAGAATGCCGGCCGCGAGCATCACCAGGGCCATCTGCATGGCGTCGCTGGCGTGACGCAGCACGGCCTGGTTCTGCTCTGCCAGGCTCGGGTAGTTGAGCAGTAGCGCGACACCGAGGCCGACCATGAAGCAGGCGAACAGCGGGAAGGCGCCGGTGAACAGGCAGGCGAGGATGATCAGGGTCAGCGCCAGGTTGGCCCAGTAGCGCCAGTGGCCGAGACTCAGCTGGCGGCTGTCGTCGGGCTGTTGCGCGGTCTCCGGCAGCGGCCCGCCGGCCACCCGGCTATCGCCGCTAATGCTGCGTTGGGCTCGCAGGCCGAGAAACGCCGCCAGCGCCAATACCAGGGCCAGACCCACCGCTTGTACCGGAATCAGCGCGATCCACAGTTGCGAGGCGTCGATGCCGGTCACCGCCGAGGCGCGTGCAGTGGTGCCGCCCCAGGGCACCATGTTCATCACCCCGGCGCTGAGCACGACCAGGCACAGGAGCATTTCGCGCGGCATGCCCAGGCGCAGGTACAGCGGCAGCAAGGCGGGAATCACCAGCAGGAAGGTGGCGGCGCCGATGCCATCGAGGTGGGTCACTGCCGTCACCGCGACGGTGACGAGTGCCACGGCCAGCGGCTTGCCGCCCGTGCTGCGCAGCAGGAAGTTGACCAGCGGGGCGAACAGGCCACGCTCGCGCATGACCCCGAAGTAGAGGATGGCGAAGATGAACAGGGTGGCTGTGGGCGCCACGGCCTTGAGCCCGTCGGTGGCGAACTTGCCGATCTCGCTCGGGGTGAAACCGGCCATGGCGCAGGCGATCACCGGCAGGGTGACGAAGGCCACCAGCGGGCTGATGCGGCGCAGCAGAATCAGGGTGACGATGAGGAACATCAGGCCGAAGCCCAGGGCGGTGATCATGATGATCTCTCCGGTGTTGTTATTGTTGGAGACAGGGTGAGAGTGCGCGCTCAGTCGGGAGGCGGCAGCCTCAGGCCGAGCAGGGCGTAACTCAGGCTCTTGCCGTGACGGTCCAGGCCGGGACTGGCATTGACGCCACCTTCCAGGGCGTTCTCCACGACGAAGTTGAAGCCGCCCAGGTTGGGCAGCGCGTAGCGTGTCACCGCGCCGATGGCGCGATGGCCCAGGCAGGCCGCCACGCGCTCGCAGGTCAGCTCGCGCTCCAGCCAGGCGTAGTGCTCGGCGGCGAAGGCGAATACCGCCACGCTGAGGGTGTTGCCCTTGTCGCCCGCGCGGGCATGGGCGTAGTCGCACAGCAGGACGTCGATCATCAGAACCACTCCAGTCGTTGTTGCACCGCTGTGCGTTCGATAAGGAAGCTGGCCGTAGCGAGCGATTCGCCGATATGCCGGCGTACCCCGCCACCGCCGGCAGGGCCGTTGGTGTAGAGCGATTCGGCATCGAGCAGCAGGCGCTCCAGCAGCGCCTTGTCGTGATCCAGGAAGCTGATGCGCAGGCGCGCGTCCTGGCAGTCGGATGCCTGTGCCAGGCGCTGCTGCAGCCACTGGCCGGCGGCATCGTTGAACAGGCTGGCAACACCGATGACATCGATCCATGGCGTGAGCCGAGGGGCCAGCCTGGCGCAGCGTTGCAGCAGGATGTCGCGTGCCAGTGCGGCGCGGGCTGCCGCGCCTGGGCCGGCGTAGGAAATCTCCGCCTCGGCGAACCACTTGCCGCGCAGGCCGATCAGCCCCTTGAGCTGCGTGGGGCGTGGTTTGCCCTGCACGCCGCTCACCTCGACCTGGTCGATGGCGACCTGGCGCACGCGCACCTGGCTCAGGTCCATGACCACGTCCGGCGTCAGGTAGGCGGCCGGATCATGCACTTCGTAGAGCAACTGTTCCTTGACCGTGCGCTCGGTGACGCAGCCGCCGGTACCGGCCGCCTTGCCGATGACCACGCGGCCATCGGCCGCGACCGTGGCGATGGGGCAGCCGACGTTGGCCAGGTCCGGCACGTCCTTCACGCCCGGATGGGCGAAGTAGCCGCCGCTGACCTGAGTGCAGCATTCGAGTAGATGGCCGACCGCCGTGGCCTGGGCGATGCGTTGCCAGTCATCGGCCGCCCAGCCGAAGGCATGACGCAGCGGGCCGACCGCCAGGCTGGGGTCGGCGACACGACCGCAGAGCACGATGTCGGCCCCCTGGTCCAGTGCCTCGGTGATGCCATCGGCCCCGCTGTAGACGTTGACCGAGACCACCTCGCCATCGAGCGACGCGGGCAGCCAGCGTTGCAGCTCGATGCCGGCATCCAGCAGGTCGTCACCCAGTACGCAGGCGATGCGTGCCGCTGCGTGGCGCGTGGTGTCCAGGCGCTGGCGCAGGCGGCGGGCTGCGGCAACCGGGTTGGCGGCGCCGCCGTTGGTGATGATGGGGATGCCGGCGTCCAGGCAGGTCTCCAGCACCGGCTCGAGGAAGTCGAACAGGCGCAGGGCGTAGCCGCTCTGGGCGTCGTTGAGGCGGCGCAGCTGGGATTCGGCCAGGGTGCGTTCGGCCAGCAGCTCGAAGAACAGAAAGCGCCGACCATCGCGAGCGGCGAGGTCGTTGGCCAGGGCCAGCGCGGCATCGGGACGGTCGTTGGCGAAGCCCGCCCCGCACCCGATATGGACTGTTGTGGTCATTGTCGATCCATTTAACGGTCAGGTCTGGGGCAAGGTTGACCTGTGGCGATTTAGTTGTGAATTCGAAATGTGATATGAATTAATAAGCATGTTTTATAAGTTGCCTCGTCATGGATATCAGCTTCCGTCAGCTTCAGGCGTTCGTCCTGATCGCCGAACAGCGCAGTTTCAGCCGCGCCGCCGAACAGATTCACCTGTCGCAACCCGCGTTGAGCTACAGCCTGCGCAAGCTCGAGGACGCCCTCGGCCTGTCGCTGCTGGCGCGCAACACGCGCAGCGTGGAGCTGACCGATGCCGGCCTGCGTTTTCTCGAGCAGGCGCGGCGCCTGCTGCGCGACATGGACAACGCCGTGCACGATGCCCGCGAGCAGTTGCATCTCGAGAGTGGCTCGCTGCGCATCGCCGTGTTGCCGTCGGTGGCGATCGAGCCGTTGCCACGGGTGCTGCAGGAGTACCGACGGCGCTATCCCGGCATCGACATCAGCCTGTGCGATGGCCGTGCCGGAGAGATCCGCCAGTGGGTGAGCGCCGCCGAGGTGGATTTCGCCATCACCTCGGCGGCGGACGATCTCGGGGCGCTGGATTTCCGGCCGCTGTACGACGACAGCCTGGTGCTGCTGGTACGTGGTTCGGCTCGCCTGCACGGCAAGGCCCTGCTGTCTGCGCTGCGCGAGCAGGACTATATCGCCACCACCCGTGACACCAGCCTGCGCGGCATGGCCGATGCCACGTTGCAGCGCATGGGCCTGCTGCGCGAGCCGGCGTGGGAGGTGGCCTACATGAGCAGCGCCGCAGCGCTGGCACGCTCCGGGCTGGGCTATGCGCTGCTGCCGGCGAGTGTCGCCGATACCTTCAACGGCGATGGCAGCCTCGCCGTGCACGTTCTGGCCGAGGCGCCCGTGCGCAGCATCGGCCTGCTGCAGCGCAAGCCCTGCTACCTGAGTCCGCCGGCGCAGGCCTTCGTCACGCTGCTGCAGCAACTGACGCGGGGTGCTCAGGGACTATCCGCAGGCGTCGATTCACGCGACAATCCCACCTCTTTCAACTGACTGCACTGGATACCGCTGGTTTGAACACCGAGCTGCGCCGTCGCGCCTACCTCGATGCCATGCAGGTGGCCACCTGGCTGCCGCGTACCGAGCTGCCTTTCGCCGCGCCGTCGCGTCAGGAACTGCTCGCGCCGCCGCCCGCTGAAGAACCACAGCCGGCGCAGGCCGAGGCGCCGCTGGCGGCCGTCGAAGCGGTACGCGAGGCGCCTGCCGAGCGCCCCAGGATCGAGATTCCACGACCAGCTGCTCAGCCGCGTCAGGCGGCTGTCGAGACGCCCGTCGCCGCGCCGGAGGCGCTCGAGGAGAAGCCGGCGCGGGTCAACGTCCCGCCGCCGCGCTTCGCCCTGCAGCTGCTGCGTGCCGGCGACTGCGCGCTGCTGGTGGAGCTGCCCACTGGCGAGCCCTTCCAGAGCCGTGACCCGGCCTACATTCTGCTCAAGGACCTGCTGCGTGCCGCCGGCCTGCCGGACAGCCCGCAGCTGCTGGGCGAGCCGGTGCGCTGGCCGCTGCTGGTGCGCGGCAACATGGACCAGGGCCCGCAGGCGGCGCTGGAGTTCGTGCAGAGCTTCGTCGCTGCACGCCTGGAGGAGCAGCCAAGCACCTGCCTCTGGCTGGTCGGCCTGCCGGCCATTCGCTTCGCCGGTGAAGCTGACGAGCACAGCTACAACCGCGAGTTGCAGATCGATGGCCTTGGCGCCTGCTGGGCGTTGCCGGGCCTGGAGCTGCTGATGGAAGAGCCCACGCGCAAGCGCGAACTGTGGCAGGCCATGCGGCGTGTCCGGCAGCGCTGGCTGGCACCTGCTCGTTCCTGAGAATCCCACCTTTGCGCCCGAGTGACGCCCCATGAGCGATGCGATTTCCTTCCGCCCGATGACCGAGGCGGATCTCGATGCCGTGCTGAAAGTGGAGTACGCCGCCTTCAGCCACCCGTGGACGCGCGGCATCTTCAGCGACGCACTGAAGTCCTACAACTGCTGGCTGATGTTCGAAGGCGGGCAGCAGGTCGGTCATGGCGTGATCAACCTGATCCTCGATGAAGCGCACCTGCTCAACATCACCGTCAAGCCCGAAAGCCAGGGCCGTGGCCTTGGCCTGTGCCTGCTCGAGCACCTGATGAAGGAGGCCCACGAGCTGGGCGGGCGCGAGTGTTTCCTCGAAGTGCGCGCCAGCAACCAGGGGGCCTACCGCCTGTACGAGCGTTTCGGCTTCAACGAAGTGGGGCGGCGCCGCGACTACTACCCGGCCGTGGGTGGTCGTGAAGACGCCCTGGTGATGGCCTGCACCCTGGTCGAGTGAGACGTTTCGGCGTTGCCGTTCAGCCGGGATGCCCGTCCAGCCGCGCCCGGCACAGCATGGGCGCGTAGTTCAGGCTGAACAGGGCGAACGCCATCCCCCAGCACAGCGCCGCCAGCCACAGCCAGTCGCCGCCGGCCGCGACCCGGAGCAGTGCACCCAGGTTGAGCAGGGCGAAGGCCCAGGCCATGGCCCTGGGAGGCTGCAGCGGACGCCCGGTATGCCCGAGGCTGATCCGCGCCATCATCGCCAGGATCAACCCACCCATCGCCCCCACTGCCAGTGCGTGGCTGGCCAGGCTGGCCTGAGGCAGCCAGCCCAGGTGCCAGGCTGCCATGCCGAGGGCGGCTAGCAGCAGCCAGGCATAGGCCAGGTGCAGCGACCAGAGCAAGGGCACGCGCCAGATGCCGGGCAGGTACCAGCGCCACAGGCGCAGGCCGTGCAGCGTGGCCAGACCGACGAACAGCGTGGTCAGCCAGGGCTGCGCCTGCAGGCCGTATCCGCTGGCATTCAGCGCAGCGGCCAGCACGCCGCCGAGCAGCAGCGCGCGGTCCTGCCAGGGATGGGGGGCGAAGGCTTCGCTGCGACCCAGGCCGCGCAGGGTGAAGAAGGGGATCACCCGCCCGCCGATCAGGCTCAGCAGCACAGCGATCAGCCACAGGGCGGCCAGTGCCCCGCGACGTTGCAGGTCGTCGTCGCCCTGCGCCAGGCCGGCGAGGGTCAGTGACTGGCACAGGGCGAGCAGGGCCAGCACCAGCAGGATCGGGTAGTTGTTGCGCTGCCTGGCGCTGATCAGCTGGCGCGCCATCTGCACGATGAACAGGCCGACGAAGGCCAGTTGCAGGCCGATCAGGACAGCCGGCGGCACGGGCACGAACCAGGCCAGGCGTGCTGCCAGCCACAGCCCGAACAGGGCGATCAGTGGCCGCCCGCTGAGACCGGGGCGCCCCGTCCAGTTCTGTACGGCCGTGAGCAGGAAGCCGGCGATGATCGCCAGGGCGAAGCCGAACGGCATCTCGTGGCGGTGCCAGGCCAGCATGCCGCCGGGCACCGCCACGAGGCTCACCGCACCCTGCAAGGCCAGGGCCCAGAGGGCGATGGCGAGCAGGGCGAAGACGGCACCGGCGAGGAAGAAGGCGCGAAAGCCCAGGCGCCAGAGCGGCAGCACCGCCAGCGCCTGTTTGCGATCAAGCAATTGCATGCGTACCCGCTCCTTCTGCCAGCCGCGCCTGGGCGATCAGGCGCAGCACGTAGCCGATCTTCAGCACGCTCGGGCCGATCAGCGTCAGGCTGTGTGCCAGTACCAGCGCGGCCAGGTTCAGCTGCTTGTCCAGGCCGTAGGCCGCGACCAGGCCCAGGATCAGAAGCAGCAGGCCGGCCCAGAGCAGGCGGGTGGACAGCAGCAGGATCTGTACGGGTGGAAGATTGAGCGGGTACATGATTCACCTCCTGATCGATCAGCTGTCCAGTGCCGAAGCCGGGCCGAAGAACTCGTAGCGGCTCTGTTCATCCGGGACGCCCAGTGCCTGCAGATGGCGCCTGACCTGGGCCATGAAGGGTTTGGGGCCGAGGAAGTAGGCGTCCAGGTCGCGTTCGGGGGGCAGCCACTGCTCGAGCAGCTCCTGGCTGAGGTAGCCGGTGGCATCGGCCTGGTCAGCGGCGCCTGGCTCGCTGTAGCAGACGTAGTGGCGGATCTGCGGGTGCTCGGCGACCTGGGCGTCGACCCAGTCGCGGAAGGCGTGCACGTCCGCATTGCGTGCGCAGTGGATGAAATGGATGGGCCGCCCGGAGTGGCGCGCCGCGTCGAGCATCGCCAGCGCCGGCGTGATGCCCACGCCTGCAGTGATCAGTGCCAGCGGTTTGTCCGACTCGCTCAGGGAGAAGTCGCCGGCAGGTGGGAACAGGTCCAGCTCATCGCCTTCCCGGACGTTGTCGTGCAGGTGGTTGGAGACGCGCCCGCCCACTTCGCGCTTGACGCTGATGCGGTACTCGCGGCCGTTGGCCAGAGCCGACAGCGAATAGTTGCGGCGGACCTCCTCGCCGTCCAGCAGCAGGCGCATGCCGATGTACTGGCCCGGCAGGTAGTCGAGCAGGGGCCCGCCATCGACCGGTACCAGGTGGAAGGAGGTGATCTCGTCGCTCTCGCCGACCTTGCGAGCCACCCGGAAGCGGCGCGCGCCACGCCAGCCGCCGGGGGCTGCGGCGTTCTGCTGGTACAGCTGTTCCTCGGCGCCGATGAAGATGTCGGCCAGTTGCTGGTAGGCCACGGCCCAGGCGTCGATCACCGCATCGGTGGCGACTTCGGCGCCCAGCACTTCGCGGATGGCGCGCAGCAGGCAGCCACCGACGATAGGGTAGTGCTCCGGCAGGATCTGCAGGGCGACGTGCTTGTTCACCACCTGCTTGACCAGCGGTCCCAGGGTCTCGAGGCGGTCGATGTGACGGGCGTACATGAGCACGCCGTTGGCCAGGGCGCGGGGCTGATCGCCGCTGGCCTGGTGGGCCTGATTGAACAGCGGGCGCACCTGCGGAAACTCGCTGAGCATCATCCGGTAGAAGTGAGTGGTCAGCGCTTCGCCGCCGCTTTCCAGAAGCGGGACGGTGGCTTTGATCAGGTCGCGTTGGGTGGTGGTGAGCATGGGGAGGGTCTCCGCAAGGCAAATAAAGGCGCCGGGGTGGCTCGTCTGGCCATTGCCGACGTGCTAGCGTTAGCGCTCTATTCATTCCATTAAGCGTGCCATTTATTTTGTTGTTTAAAATCAATGGCTTATATGTTTTGCGGTATTTATGACAGCAACTCTTCTTGTGTCATAAAGACTTCTGGTAGTCGATATGACCACTAATCCCTTGCTCGAAACGCTGATCCCCCTGGTCGCCGACCTGTCCCGCGAACTGGACGATGGCGAGCGCTACCGGCGCTTGCTGGCCGCATTGCGCCGGCTGTTCCCCTGCGATGCAGTGGCGCTGCTCAAGTTCGATGGCGAACTGCTGTTGCCGGTGGCGGTGGAGGGGCTGAGTGCCGATACCCTGGGGCGGCGTTTCAGGATCAGTGAGCATCCCCGCCTGGCGGCACTGGTGGAACATCGTGGCCCGACCCGTTTCGCCGCCGACTGTGGCTTGCCCGACCCCTACGATGGGCTGGTCGACGGCCTGCACGGTCACCTGGAGGTGCACGACTGCCTGGGCTGTCCGCTGTACCTGGATGACCAGCTGTGGGGCCTGCTGACGCTGGACGCGCTCGACCCGTCGAGTTTCGCGCGCGTCGACCTGGACAGCCTGGATGCGTTCGCCAGCCTGGCGGCCGCCACGGTCAAGGCCAGCGAGCGCATCAGCGGCCTGGCCCAGCGCGTCGAGACCGAGCGCCAGCTCACTGAACTGTACAAGCAGGCACGCCAGCAACCGCGCGAGCTGGTGGGGCAGAGCGCGGCGTTGCGCAAGTTGCAGGATGAGATTCGCCTGGTGGGCGACAGCCCGCTCACCGTGTTGATCACCGGCGAAACCGGCGTCGGCAAGGAGCTGGTGGCCGAGGCCATTCATGCGGCGTCACCGCGTGCGCGGCGGCCGCTGGTCAGCCTCAACTGCGCAGCGCTGCCCGATTCGCTGGTGGAAAGCGAGTTGTTCGGCCACGTGCGTGGCGCCTTCTCCGGCGCGGTGAACGAGCGCAGCGGCAAGTTCGAGCTGGCCGACGGCGGCAGCCTGTTCCTCGACGAGGTCGGCGAGCTGCCACTGGCGGTGCAGGCCAAGCTGCTGCGCGTGTTGCAGAGCGGGCAGCTGCAGCGGGTCGGCTCGGACCGCGAGCATCGTGTCGACGTGCGGGTGATCGCCGCCACCAACCGTGACCTCGCCGCCGAGGTACGCGCCGGGCGTTTCCGCGCCGATCTGTACCACCGCCTGAGTGTCTACCCGCTGCCTGTGCCGCCGCTGCGTGAGCGCGGCCGTGACGTGCTGCTGCTGGCGGGGTATTTCCTCGAAGAGAATCGCGCGCGTCTCGGCTTGCGCAGCCTGCGCCTGGCGGCCGAGGCGCAGAAGGCGCTGCTGGCGCATGACTGGCCGGGCAACGTGCGCGAGCTGGAGCATCTGGTGGGCCGCGCCGCGATCAAGGCGCTGGCACGGCATGACGAGCGACCGCGCATTCTCAGCCTGGAGGTGCAGGACCTGGACCTGCCGACGGGGGCGGCGAACAGCGCCGTGGAGGCGACGCTGGCCAGTGCAGAGCCGGTGCCGGCAGGCCTGGAGCTGCGCACGGCGGTGGACGCCTTCCAGCGCCAGCTGATCGAACAGTGCCTGGCGCGTCATCACGGCAAGTGGGCCGATGCGGCGCGTGAGCTGGGGGTGGATCGAGCCAACCTCAGCCGCCTGGCCAAGCGCCTGGGCATTCGCTAGCAGGCTGCTAAGTCGGGGCCGATGCTCGGCGTAGCCCGGATGCTTCCGGGGGCAGGGCGCCGGGTTGCACCTGGCTACCGCTCGAACACCAGTGCCTTCAGGCCGCTTTCCGGCGAGATGTCGGGAAACTCCGGCGGGTTGTCCAGGCGCTCGACGAAACGCAGCTGTGGCGCCTCGGCGGCCATGCCGGCGATGAGGAAGTCCGGGCCGGTGTCCGGGTCATTGACGCAGGCCAGTACCGTACCCCGTTCGCCGAGCAGCTCCGGCAGGCGTCGGAGGATGCGGGCGTAGTCCTGGGTGAGGGCGAAGCTGCCTTTCTGGAAGCTCGGTGGGTCGATGATGATCAGGTCGTAAGGCCCGCTCTTGCGCACCTTGCCCCAGGACTTGAACAACTCGTGGCCGAGAAACTCCACCTGGCTCAGGTCGTGCTGGTTGAGGCGGTGATTGTCGCGTCCACGGGTCAGGGCGGCGCGCGCCATGTCCAGGTTGACCACCCGCGTCGCACCGCCGGCAATGGCTGCCACGGAGAAGCCGCAGGTGTAGGCGAACAGGTTGAGCACTCGCTTGCCGGCCGCCTGCTGGCGCACCCACTGGCGGCCCAGGCGCATGTCGAGGAACAGGCCGCTGTTCTGTTTGCTGCCCAGGTCGAGCAGGTAGCGCAGGCCGTCCTCGCGGATCGTCCACTGCGCCTGCTCCTCGCCGGCCAGCCATTCACTCTCGCTGCCGTGCACGTAGCGATGCTGCAGCAGCAGGCCACGGGCGCCGCTGGCCTGCCACTCTGGCGTGTCCAGCAGTTCCAGCAGCAACGGGCGCAGGGCGGCATCCGGCTCGCGGAACAGCATGACCAGGACGATGCCCGACAGCCAGTCGACGGTGATCTGCTCCAACCCCGGCCAGCAACGGCCACGGCCATGGAACAGCCGCCGGGTCTCGTCGCCGGGCGGGTTGTGCAGCGCCTGCAACAGGTGCTGGCGCAGGGTGGCGAGGGGCGCGTCAGTCATCGCGGGTCAGCACTTCCAGCAGTTCGATTTCGAAGGTCAGGTCGGCGTTGGCAGGAATCGAGCCGACGCTGCGTTCGCCGTAACCCAGGTGCGCCGGCACCTGCAGCTTGCGCTTGCCACCGACCTGCATGCCCATCAGGCCCTGGTCCCAGCCCTTGATCACCCGCCCGGTGCCGATCACGCACTGGAACGGCTTGCCGCGCGAGAAGGACGAGTCGAACTCGCTGCCGTCGGCCAGCCAGCCACGGTACTGGGTGGTGATCAGGGCACCCTTGACCACGGCCTTGCCGTCGCCGGGTTGCAGGTCTTCGATGATCAGTTCGTTGCTCATGTCGGGGTTTCCTTGCGGTGACGATTCTGACTGGCCTGCACCGAGCGTTCGGCAGGCACGCGCAGTTGCCTCAGCAGGTAGTCGGCGAATGCCGGCGCATAGCCCTGCAGGGCGATGGCGCCGGCCATGCAGCTCAGCCAGCTCTCGGCCAGGGCCTGGTCGATCGGCCACTGCGAATGGAAGGCCGGAATGCTGATGCTGCCGTATTTCTCGGCGAACAGGCGCGGCCCGCCCAGCCAGCCGCTGAGAAAGCACGCCAGCTTGTCCCGCGACGCGCTCAGGTCGGCCGGATGCAGGGCGCGCAGGGCAGCGGCCTCGGGACGTTCGTCCATCAACCGGTAGAAGTCGTCGACCAGCCGGCGCAGGCCATCGATACCGCCGGCAGCCTGGTAGGACGCGTCGAGAGTGCCGTAGGGCAGGGTGTCGCTCATCGCGTCCCTCCTGAAAAAGGCGCCATTGTAACCGCTGGCGTAGAATGGCCGGCCATTTGAAGTGCACCCCCTGTGGGAGGCGCTTTAGCGGCGACGGTCGCGGCTCAAGCCCCTCCCACACGTAGCACGTAAGCACCGAGTTTGAATCCGCAGCCCATTCCCGATGACCCAACCCCGACAAGGCTTCGTGCTCAGCCGCCATTGGCGCGATACGCCGCAAGGCACCGAGGTGGCCTTCTGGCTGGCCACCGATGCCGGCCCGCTACAGGTGCGCCTGCCGTTGCAGGAGTCGGTGGCGTTCATTCCGCTCGAGCAGCGCGCCTGGGCCGAGCCGTTGCTGCGTAATGAACAGGGCGCCGAGTTGCGCGAGCTGGCCCTGCGTGATTTCCGCCAGCGCCCGGTGCTGGGCCTGTATTGCCGTCAGTACCGCCAGTTGCTGCAACTGGAGAAGAAGCTGCGCCAGGTCGGTGTGGATGTCTACGAGGCCGATATCCGTCCGCCGGAGCGTTACCTGATGGAACGCTTCATCACCGCCAGCGTCGCCTTCGAGGGTGTCGAACAGGCGGACGGCAGCCTGCTGTGCAAGTCGCTCAGGCCGGCTGCCGACTACCGCCCGCGCCTGCGCCTGGTCTCGCTGGATATCGAGACCAGCGCCCGTGGCGAGCTGTACTCCATCGCCCTGGAGGGCTGTGGCCAGCGTCAGGTCTACATGCTCGGCCCGGCCAACGGTGACGCCAGCGGCGTCGACTTCGACCTCGCCTACTGCGACAGCCGCAAGGCGCTGCTCGAGTGCCTGAATGCCTGGCTGGAGCGGCATGACCCCGACGCCATCATCGGCTGGAACCTGGTGCAGTTCGACCTGCGCGTGCTGCGCGAGCATGCCGAGAAGCTCAAGGTGCCGTTGCGCCTGGGGCGTGGTGGCGACGTGCTCGGCTGGCGTCAGCACAACAGCAGCCAGCACTACTTCGCCGAGGCGGCCGGGCGGCTGATCATCGACGGCATCGAAGCCTTGCGCTCGGCCACCTGGAGCTTCCCTTCGTTCAGCCTGGAAGCGGTGGCGCAGACCCTGCTGGGCGAAGGCAAGGCGATCGACACGCCCTATGCACGCATGGACGATATCCAGCGCATGTTCGACGAGGACCGGCCGGCGCTGGCGCACTACAACCTCAAGGACTGCGAGCTGGTCACGCGCATCTTCGCCCACACCGAACTGCTCGCCTTCCTGCTGGAGCGCTCCAGCGTCACCGGCCTGGCCGCCGATCGCAGTGGTGGCTCGGTCGCGGCGTTCACCCATCTGTACCTGCCGCCGATGCATCGCCTCGGCTTCGTCGCGCCCAACCTCGGCGACATCCGCGGCGAGAACAGCCCGGGCGGTTTCGTCATGGATTCGCGTCCGGGGCTCTACGACTCGGTGCTGGTGCTGGATTACAAGAGCCTGTATCCGTCGATCATCCGCAGCTTCCTGATCGATCCGGTGGGGCTGGTCGAAGGCCTGCAGCGCCCGGACGACGCGCATTCGGTGGAAGGCTTTCGCGGCGCGCGCTTCTCGCGCACGCAGCACTGCCTGCCGAGCATCGTCGAGCGCGTGTGGCAGGGGCGCGAGACGGCCAAGCGCGACGGCAATGCGGCGCTGTCGCAGGCGCTGAAGATCATCATGAACGCCTTCTACGGTGTGCTTGGCTCCAGCGGCTGCCGCTTCTTCGACCCGCGCCTGGCGTCGTCCATCACCCTGCGCGGGCACCAGATCATGAAACGCACCCGCGAGCTGATCGAGGCCGAGGGGCACGCGGTGATCTATGGCGATACCGACTCCACCTTCGTCTGGCTCGGTCGGGCGCATGACGAGGACGAGGCGGCGCGCATCGGCCGCGCGCTGGTGGCTCGCGTGAATGCCTGGTGGCGCGAGCACCTGCAGCACGCGTACGGGCTGGACAGTGCGCTGGAGCTGCAGTTCGAGACCCACTACCGGCGCTTTCTGATGCCCACCATCCGTGGCACCGAAGAGGGCAGCAAGAAGCGCTATGCCGGCCTGGTGCGCGACGCCGCTGGCGCCGAGCGCATGGTGTTCAAGGGCCTGGAAACGGTGCGCACCGACTGGTCGCCGCTGGCGCAGCGCTTCCAGCAGGAGCTGTACCGGCTGGTCTTCGCCGGCGAGCCCTACGAGGCGTACGTGCGCGACTACGTCGAGCGCACCCTGGGCGGTGAGCTGGATGAACTGCTGGTCTATCGCAAGCGCCTGCGCCGGCGCCTCGACGACTACCAGCGCAACGTGCCGCCGCATGTGCGCGCCGCGCGTCTGGCCGACGAGCACAACCAGCACCTGGGACGGCCGCTGCAGTACCAGCGCGGCGGCTGGATCAGCTACCTGATCACCAGGGGCGGGCCGCAACCGCTGGAGCGCCTGCTGTCACCCGTCGACTACGAGCATTACATCAGCCGCCAGCTGAAACCGGTGGCCGATGCCATCCTGCCGTTCGTCGGCGGCGACTTCGAGCGCCTGCTGGACGGGCAGTACAGGCTGTTCTGAGTGCTGCTGGCGGCCGCTCTGGCGGGCGTCTCCCGCGCGTGAGGCGGATGCCGCTGGCAGGAAATAATTTGCAAAGCTCGTCCCGTTGAGCGGCGTTCACGGCCTGAATATATTGGCGCCCGTGATGCCGGGCCCCTCTGGCGGTTAACACCGCGATGTCGGAATCACAGTCTGTTCAATCTGACTGTAGGAGGGGCTCATGACTGCCCTCGAACCGTTCCTCTTCGCCGACTTCCTCGGTACGGCCACCTGGTTGTGGCTGGTCTTCATCGCTGTCGTCATCTCCCTGCTGGCCTTCGACCTTGGCGTGCTGCATCGCGACAATCGCGAGATCGGCGTGCGCGAGAGCCTGTTGCTGTCCGCCGGCTACATCAGCGCCGGCCTGCTGTTCGGCGTCTGGGTGTTCTTCCAGAAGGGCGGCGACGCCAGCATGGATTACCTCACCGGCTTCCTGATCGAGAAATCGTTGTCGATGGATAACGTGTTCCTCATGGCCATGATCTTCAGCTTCCTGGCGATCCCGCGGCAGTACCAGCACAAGGTGCTGTTCTGGGGAATCATGGGGGTGCTGGTGCTGCGCGCGATCATGATCGGCCTGGGTGCGGCGCTGATCCATGAATTCAGCTGGGTGCTCTACCTGTTCGGTGCGTTCCTGTTCTTCACCGGGGTGAAGATGCTGTTCTCCAGGTTGGACGACGCACCGGACCTGCAGAACAACCTGCTGGTCAGGTTCCTGCGCAAGCACCTGCGCGTGACCGACGACCTGCACGGCCAGCGTTTCTTCGTGCGCCAGGACGATGGCAACGGACGCCGCGTGCTGTGGGTGACGCCGCTGTTCCTCGCGCTGATCCTGATCGAGTGTGCCGACCTGGTGTTCGCCATCGACAGCGTGCCGGCGATCTTCGCCATCACCCAGGATCCGTTCATCGTCTACACCTCGAACATCTTCGCCATCCTCGGCCTGCGCGCCCTGTACTTCGCCCTGGCCGCGCTGATCCACCGCTTTGCCTATCTCAAGTACGCACTGGCCCTGGTGCTGGTGTTCATCGGCACGAAGATCTTCCTGGTGGGCATCATCGGCAAGATCCCGGCGGCCGTATCCCTCAGCGTGACCCTCGGCCTGCTGGTCGGTGGCGTGGTGCTGTCGCTGTACAAGACCCGTGGCCAATCGCAGCCACACGAACATTGATGCTCGCCCCGGCCACGCCGCTGGCGTGGTCGGAGGCAGCCCGAAACTGGAGAATCACTGATGAATAGCTGCCGCAAACGCCCCCTGGCATTCGCTGCCTTGGGCGCCATTGTGTTGACCCTGGCCGGCTGCGAGGCCGCCGAGCAGTCGGCGCAGAAACTGGCCGACGAGGCGAAGAAGGAAGCGCAGGCGTTGATCGAGGGCTCGGTCGGAGAGGTGGTGGACGAGGTCAACCGCCAGGTGGACGCCTTGCAGGACTCCACCAACCGCGCCCTGGGCAAGGCCGAAGCCGAGGCCGAGGAGGAGGGCAGCGACAGGCCGCACGACGAACCATCCGCCGAACGTCCCGTCGAGCCAGGCGTGGAAACCTGATGAGGCGTCAGCCGAGCAGCCGCTGCGGGCTGAGCATGGCGGCGGTCAGGCCGGCGGCGATCAGCTGTTCCGGCAGCGGCTGCTTGCGGATCAGCGCGGCGCAGGCCTGGCCCATGGCCGCGCTGGTCTGGATGCCGTAGCCGCCCTGTGCGGCGACCCAGAAGAAGCCCGCCGCCTGCGCATCGAAGCCGCCGACCAGATCACCGTCGGCAACGAAGCTGCGCAGGCCGGCCCAAGTGTGCTCCGGGCGGCGAATCTGCAGGCTGGTATGGGTTTCGATCTGGTGGATGCCGAGGGCGATGTCCAGTTCTTCCGGCTGCACGTCGTGGGCTGCCACCGGGTCGGCATTGGCCGGTGAACCCAGCAGCAGACCGGCATCGGGCTTGAAGTAGAAGGATTCGTCCAGGCTGACCAGCGCCGGCCAGTTCTGGCAGTCGATGCCCGCGCCGGCTTGGAAGGTGAAGGCGGCGCGTCGTCTGGGTTGCAGGCCGATGCCGGGCAGCCCGGCCAGCTGGGCGATCTGGTCGCACCAGGCGCCGGCGGCGTTGATCAGCAGCGTGGCGCTGTAGCGTTGCCCCGCACAGTCCACCTGCCAGCCCTCGGCGCTGCGGCTGATCGCCAGCACCTCGCGGTCGCAGTGTATTTCGCCACCCTGCTGACGGATGCCGCGCAGGTAGCCCTGGTGCAGGGCGGCGGTATCGATGTCGGCGGCACTGGGGTCGTACAGCGCCCCCCGGACCCGTTCGCGACGCAGCACCGGCACCATGGCGCAGGCCTGCTCGGCGCTGAGCAGGCGCGCCTCGGCGACCTGTTGGCGCGCCTGTTCGAACTGGCGCTGCAGCTCGGCCGCATCGCCGCTGAAGTCCACCACCAGTTCGCCACGCGGGGTGAGCAGCGGATGGTCGCTGAAGCCTGCGGGTGGCGCGTCGTAGAAGGCGCGGCTGGCGGCGGTCAGTGCGCGCACCTGAGGCGTGCCGTAGGCCACGGTGTAGAGCGCGGCCGAGCGACCGGTGGAGTGGTAGCCCGGTTGCGCCTCGCGCTCCAGGACGATGGTCTTGCCGTGGCCGGCGAGAAAGTAGCCGGTGGAGGCGCCGGCGATACCGCCGCCGATGATGAGGTAGTCGCAGTGCTGCATGTCGTGTCGTTCGATGGGGTCAAATGAAAAAGGCGAAGCCACAGGCTTCGCCTTTGTTCGCTCGCCGTCGCTTCAGTGCTTGCGCGGCACGGCCTTGAGCAGCTCGTCCGGCGGCATCTCGCACTGGATCTTGCGCCCGATCAGTTCTTCGATGGGCGGCAGGGCGAAGGCGTCGTCCTCGCCGGCGAAGCTGATCGAGGTGCCACTGGTGCCGGCGCGGCCGGTACGACCGATGCGGTGCACGTAGTCGTCCGGGTCTTCCGGCAGGGTGAAGTTGATCACGTGGCTGATGCCGTCGACGTGGATGCCGCGGCCGGCCACGTCAGTGGCGACCAGTACGCGGATGTGTCCGGCACGGAAGCCTTCGAGCACCTTGATGCGCTTGTGCTGCGGCACGTCACCGGACATCTGCGCGGCGCTGACGCCGTCGCGGGTCAGGCGTTCCTCGATGCGGCGCACTTCGTCCTTGCGGTTGGCGAAGACCATCACCCGGTCCCAGGCGTTCTGCGTGACCAGGTTGTACAGCAGCTTGTACTTGTCGCTGGAGGCGACGGCGTAGACGTGCTGCTCGACGGTGTCGCTGGCGACGTTCTCCGGCTCGATCTCGACGATGGCCGGGTTGACCGTCCACTGCTTGGCCAGGTTCATCACGTCTTCGGTGAAGGTGGCTGAGAACAGCAGGGTCTGGCGGTCACCCTTCATCGGCGTCTGGCGGATGATCTGGCGCACCTGCGGGATGAAGCCCATGTCGAGCATGCGGTCGGCTTCGTCGAGGACCATCACCTCGACCATGTCCAGGTGCACTTCGCCACGCTGGTTGAAGTCCAGCAGACGGCCCGGGGTGGCCACGAGGATGTCGCAGAAGCGCGACTCCAGCTGCTTGAGCTGCTTGTCGAAGTCCATGCCGCCGACGAAGCTCATGACGTTGAGCCCGGTGTACTTGGTCAGCTCGGCGGCGTCCTTGGCGATCTGTACCACCAGCTCACGGGTCGGCGCGATGATCAGCGCGCGCGGCTCGCCCATGTAGCGCTCTTTCGGCGCTGGGGTCTGCAGCAGCTGGGTGATGATCGAGATGAGGAACGCGGCGGTCTTGCCGGTGCCGGTCTGGGCGCGGCCGATGGCATCCTGGCCCTTGAGGGTGTAACCGAGGACGCCGGCCTGGATCGGTGTGCAGTAGGGGAAACCCAGGTCGTGGATGGCATGCATCAGCTCGGGCGCGAGCCTGAAATCATGGAAGCGTACCTTGCCTTCGGCGGGCTCGACCACGAAGTCTTCCAGTTTCCAGGTGTCCACCGGCTTGGCCGGGCGTTCGCGACGGGGCTTGTCGGCCTTGGCGGGGCGTGGTTGTTGCTGCGGGCTGGGCGTGCCGGCGTTGTTGCTGGCGGCACGGGCGGGTTTGTTCTTGCGGGAGCGCTGGTCGTCTGTGCCGCGGGCCGGGCTGGGCGCTGCTACGGGGGACGCTTGTGGCTGCTCGTCTTCGGCCTTGCCGAACATTTTCTTGAGTGCTTTGAGCACGGGCTTCTCATCGACTGGTTAAGGAGTGAACGCTCGCCAGTGTAATGCAAGACGCGAGCGTGGCGAAGTGCTTCGCTCGCGTCTGTCAAGGGGACCGAGTGGTCAGCGCCTCATTGCTCCGGCAGGCTGGCCAGCAGCAGGCGCTGCACGTTGCCGCCCATGATCGCGGCGATGGCGCTGTCATCGAAGCCGGCCTGCTGCAGGCCTTCGGTGATCTGCGCCAGGCCGGTCACGTCGAACGGCGTATGCACGGTGCCGTTGAAGTCCGAGCCGAGGGCGACATGCTCGACCCCGACCTGGTCGACAGTGTAGCGGATGGCCTTGACGATGGCCGCGACCGAGGTGTCGCACACGGCGGTGCTCCAGTAGCCGATGCCGATGACCCCGCCTTTGGCGGCAATGGCCTGGATATGCTTGTCGCTGAGGTTGCGGGTGCCGGGGCAGGTGCCTTCGACCCCCGTATGCGACACCAGCACCGGGCGCGTGGCCATGGCCAGCACGTCATCGATCAGCGGGCGCGAGGCGTGGGCCAGGTCCACCAGCATGGCCTTTTCTTCCAGGCGTGCGATCACCTGGCGCCCCAGCGGCGTCAGGCCGCCCTTGTTCAGGCCATGGGCCGAGCCGCCGACTTCGTTGTCGAAGAAGTGCGTGAGGCCGGCGATGCGAAAGCCGGCGTCGTACAGCACGTCGATGTTCTCCAGCTTGCCCTCGATGGGTTGCAGGCCCTCGGTGGCCAGCAGCCCGGCGACGCGGCGAGGGTCCTGCTGCCAGGCGGCGATGAAGCCGGCGAGGTCCTCGCGGCTGCGGATCAGCACCAGGCGTCCGTCGCTGCCGGCCGCGGCGTCGCGCAGTTTCTGCGCCTGGTACAAGGCGCGCTGCAGCAGGCTGCTCCAGGTTTCCCGTGGCCAGCGCTGGGCCATCGCCAGCAGGGTGATGTTGTCGCTGTCGGCGCCATTGCTCTCCATGTTCAGCCCGCGCGGGGTCTTGGTCACGGTGGAGAACACCTGCAGGCCGAGACGCCCCTCGAGCATGCGCGGCAGGTCCGAGTGCCCGTAGTCGTAGCGCTTGAGCAGGTCGCGCTCCCAGAGCAGGGCGTCGTCGTGCAGGTCGGCGACGAACAGGCCCTGGTGCAGTCTCTGCGCGCTGGCGCTGGTGCTGTAGGGCGGCGGGCTGGCGACGCTGTTCATCTTCGCGTCGAGCAGCGACGGCAGGCCGAGAACGGCCAGGGCGCAGAGGGGAACGAGGAGCAACAGGGCGAGCAGGAGTTTGCGCATGAGTGGCCATCCAGGCGTGTTGTTATGCCGGGCACTCTAGCAGGGAAGTTCTACTGCGGGCGTGTGCGGGGGCGATTCAGCCGCAGAGGCAGTTGCGCCCCTGCTGCTTGGCCTGGTACAGCGCGGCGTCGGCGCGGGCAATCAGTCCCGACAGGCTGTCGCTGTGCTGCATCTGCGCCAGGCCGATGGAGATGGTGACGCCCGGCAGCACGCCGACCGGCGAGTAGAACGAGTCGATCTGCTCCAGGCTGGCACGCAGTCGCTCGCCGATGGTGCGGGCATCCTGATCGGCGATCTCCGGCAGCAGGATGACGAATTCCTCGCCGCCGAAGCGTATCAGGCTGTCCTTGGGGCGGAGCTGGTTGCGCAGGGTGTGGGCGACCAGGCACAGGGCGTAGTCGCCGGCGAGGTGGCCATGCTGGTCGTTGTAGGCCTTGAAGTGGTCGACATCCAGCATCAGCAGCGACATCGGCTCGTCGTTGAAGGCGCAGCGGGTGCTCTCGCGCTCGAATACATGCTCCAGCCAGCGCCTGTTGAAGCAGCCGGTGAGGGTGTCGACATTGGCATTCTGCTCGCTGTCGAGAATCTGCCGGTTGCCCTGGCGAACCCGTTCGCAGAGCAGCTCCAGCAGGTTCTGCATCAGCTGCGGCGATTGCTGGAACAGGGCGATCAGCGACTCACGGTGCAGGCGCAGGACAACCGAGGGACGCTCGGCCACCACATAGGCGGAAGGGTGCTCGTTGTCGATGAAGCTGATCTCGCCTGCGCAGTCGCCCACTTCCAGGGTGCTCACTGCCTGGTTGTCCAGTGAGCCGAGGTAGACGCGCAACTGGCCTGAAATCAGCAGGTAGAGGTGTTGGTTGCGATTGAAGGGGGAGAGCAGGACTTCGCCTGCTTCCAGCTCACAGGCACGAAACTCCCGCAGCAGCTGATCGAGGCTGCTGGCCGCGACGTTGTGAAATAGCCGCAGTTGCTGAACTTGCTGCAGGTCTGCCTGCCAGTGCGCCGATTTCATCGCGATCTCGTCGTGCCAGACCGGGCAAAAACGCCGGAAGGCAAAACCAACGCTCCCTGTCATGTCCACGAATAATCTCTGACATTATTCTTGGGCCGCAGGCCTGGCAATGCTCGGGCAAAGCCTCACCGACCAATGGTTGTACCTCGGTGCGAAGCTGTTAACTGATGCCTGTTCGTGTGTGCTCGAGATCACGGCGCGAAATGAATGCGGTGGCCGACGGCGTAGCCGGCCAGACGCTCGCCGATGGCCGATGCCAGCGCCTCGTCCTGGTTCGGCACATGGACATGGGCCAGCTGCCCGGCCTGGTCATCGCTCAGCACCTCGACGCGGATGGCGGGATGCAGCGCGGCGAGGTCACTCTGGTAGACACGGGCGATGGCGTCGAAGCGCAGTGCCGGCTTGAACGTCTTGCCCACCGCGGTCAACGGGATGGCGTCGACGATCCAGGCGTTCTTGGGGATGGCCGCGCGCTCGGGGATGTGCGCCGCCGCGTGCTCCAGCAGCTCCGCCTCGCTGGCCTGGTTGCCGGGTTTCAGTTGCACGTAGACCACCGGCAGCTCGCCGGCTTTCTCGTCCGGTTTGCCGACGGCTGCGGCCATGGCTACGGCAGGGTGCTTGTGCAGCGCTTCCTCGATCATCTGCGGGTCGATGTTGTGCCCGCCACGGATGATCAGGTCCTTGCTGCGGCCGGTCAGCCAGATGTAACCATCGGCATCGACGCGGCCGAGGTCGCCAGTGTTGAACCAGTCACCGTCGACCCAGATGCCGGCATTCTTGCTCGTCTGCAGGTAGCCCTTGAACACCGTCGCGCCACGGATGCACAGGTTGCCGATCTCGTTCTGCGCGGCGTCACGCAGGTAGCGGCCCTGGTCGTCGAGGACCTTGATGCTCACCTCGCAGTAGGGCATGCGCAGGCCGATGGAGCCCGGGCGCCGTTCTCCGGCCGGCGGGTTGGCGCAGCTGCCGCAGGTGCCTTCGGTCAGGCCGTAGCCTTCGATCAGGGTCAGGCCGGTCTTGGCCTCGAACTGACGGATCAGCTCGACCGGCATCGGCGCCGCACCGCACAGCGCGTACTTCAGCGAGGACAGGTCATGGCCTTCGCTGGGCACCTGCAGCAGCCCGGCATAGATGGTCGGTACGCCACTGAAGAAGCTGACCCGGTGACGCTCGATGACTTTCCAGAAATTGCCGATCAGCGTGGTGTTGCGATAGCCCTGTGGCGTCGCCAGCAGCACCTCGGCACCGCCGATGAAGGCAGCCAGGCCGGTGACCACCACGCCGTTGACGTGGAACAGCGGCAGGCCGCAGAGCGTCACGTCGCCCGGACCGAAGCGGGTGACCAGGTTCATGCTGTAGGCCATCGCCACTTCGTTGCCATGGCTGTGCGGGGCGAGCTTGGGCGTGCCGGTGGTGCCACCGGTGTGGAAGTAGCTGGCGACGTCGTTCGCGGCGATGACGCGGCCGCTTTCCAGGTGGTCGTTCGGGCAGGCGGCGATGGTCTCGTCGAAGTCCAGCACGCCTTCCGGCCATGCGCCGCGCTGGGCCTTGAGCGCACTGCGTTGCGGCTCGGGCAGCAGGTTGGCCATGTCCACGCAGAGAATCGCCTTCAGCTCGGGCAGTTGCCCGCGCAGGGCCTGCACCTTGTCCCACAGGTCGGTACCGGGGAAGGGGGCGAGGGTCACCAGCAGTTCGGAGTTCGAGGCGTGGATCAGCTCGGCGATATGCTCGGGATCGAGCAGCGGGTTGATCGCGTTGACGATCCCGGCCGCTTCGCCGCCCCAGATGGTGTAGTGGGTCTGCGGCAGGTTCGGCAGGAGGAACGACACGGCCTTCCCCGGGCGCAGGCCCAGGCGGTGGAAGGCGTTGGCGGTCTGGGTGACCTTGCCCAGCAGCTCGGCGTAGCTCAGGCGCAGCGGGGTTTCCTCGCCACTGCCCTGGAGAATGAACGACAGCGCCGGGGCATCGGGTCGCGCACTGGCCGTCCGGCGGATCAGCTCGAAGGTGCTCGGCGGCAGGTCGCGTTCGCTCAGTGCGACGGCCTCGATCTGCTCGATGTCCTGCAGGGTGCGAATCAGGGGCGCTGTGCTCATTTATTGTGCATCTCTTCGGTTCGGTCAGCCGGCTTGCAGCTGGCTCAACCAGTCGGCGATATCGCGAATCTCCTCCGGCAGTACCTCATGCGCCATCGGATAGTCGCGCCATTGCACCGGCACTCCGCAGGCGTGCAGGCGATCATGCGCGGCGCGTCCCATGTCGGGCGTCACCACGTCATCGAATTTGCCATGCAAACACAGCACCGGCAGTTGTCTTTTTGTATCCGTCAGCTGCATTTCATCGCTGAAGGTCGGGGCGTAGGTCGACAGCGCCAGCACGCCGCCGAGCGTTTCGGCGTAGCGCAGGAAGGCGGTATGCAGCACCACCGCTCCGCCCTGGGAGAAGCCGGCCAGGACGATGCGTTCGGCGGCGATGCCGCTGTCCCGCTCGGCTTCGATCAGGGCGATGACCTGGTCGGCGGAGGCCTCCAGTTGCGCCTGGTCGATGGCGCGGGCCGGGCTCATGGCGAGGATGTCGTACCAGCTGGGCATGCTCCAGCCGCCATTGATGGTCACCGGGCGTGTGGGGGCCTGCGGCAGGATGAAACGGGTGGTTGCCAGCCGCTCCTGCAGCATCTCCGCGACCGGCAGGAAATCGTAGCGATCGGCCCCCAGCCCGTGCAGCCAGATCACACTGGCATCGGCGGTTTGTGGGGGTTGCAGAATCATGGGTGCGGTCATTGGTAGCTCCAGTGTGGTGCGAGTGCCCGATGTTGGGGCGGCGCTATGTGCCAGTCTCGACTAATCTGTGAATAAGTTGTCGCAAGGGTGAACATTTTGCTCTTGACCCTTGTTCATCCTGCATTTTGCAGGCTGCTGGTACGGGGCTTGCTAAGGCAGATGTGGACTGACGATGCAGTGCGGCAAAGGTAACACTGTGCCATTGCCGACTGCTCAACAGGCAGGAATCTGCTGTGTGGGGTTCCTTAGTAGACCGTCCGGGCGGCACGCCGCCCAGGCGGATGACGATCCGTCTCTGGCCCGTTCAACCAATGGGCAGGGCAGGGGCAGTTGGCCAGCAGAGGGCATTGCCGACTAGACTCCCGCCTGACGTCCGATTTTCTCGCCGACCTCGTTGCTGCCAGCGGGGCGTGCACCTCAAAAGGGTTGGGAAGCCGGACTGAGACTCCAACACAACAAGAGCAACTGGAGGTTTTTGATGAAGATGGTGAAATCCACCCTGGCTATGCTGACCACCGCTGCGGTGCTTGGCGTCAGTGGCTTCGCTCAGGCGGGCGCCACTCTGGACGCCGTGCAGAAGAAAGGCTTCGTGCAGTGCGGTATCAGCGACGGTCTGCCGGGCTTCTCCTATGCAGATGAGAAAGGCAACTACCTGGGTCTGGACGTCGACGTCTGCCGCGCTGTTGCTGCCGCGGTCTTCGGTGATGCCAGCAAGGTCAAGTACAGCCCGCTGACCGCCAAGGAGCGCTTCACCGCGCTGCAGTCCGGCGAGGTTGACATCCTGTCGCGCAACACCACCTGGACCAGCTCGCGCGATGCGGCACTGGGCCTGAACTTTACCGGCGTGACCTACTATGATGGCCAGGGCTTCCTGGTGAACAAGAAGCTGGGCGTTTCCAGCGCCAAGGAGCTGGACGGCGCTACCGTCTGCATCCAGGCCGGTACCACCACCGAACTGAACCTCTCCGACTACTTCCGTGCCAACGGCATGAAGTACACCCCCATCACCTACGATACCTCCGACGAGAGCGCCAAGTCGGTCGAGGCCGGCCGCTGCGACGTGCTGACCTCCGACCAGTCGCAGCTGTACGCGCAGCGCATCAAGCTGGCCAACCCGAACGAGTACGTGGTGCTGCCGGAAGTCATCTCCAAGGAACCGCTGGGCCCGTCCGTCCGTCAGGGTGACGAGGAGTGGTTCGACATCGTGCGCTGGACCCTGTTCGCCATGCTCAACGCCGAAGAACTGGGCGTGACCTCGGCCAACGTCGAAGAAACCGCCAAGACCACCAAGAACCCGGACGTCGCTCGTCTGCTGGGTGCCGAGGGTGAGTTCGGCAAGGACCTCAAGCTGCCGAAAGACTGGGCCGTGCAGATCGTCAAGCAGGTCGGTAACTACGGCGAGTCCTTCGACCGCAACGTGGGTGCCGGTAGCGAGCTGAAGATCGAGCGTGGTCTCAATGCCCTTTGGAACAAGGGTGGTCTGCAGTACGCACCGCCGGTGCGTTGACCGTCCACAGCGGCAGGCGGGAATCTGTTCATAGGCTCGTGCGCGCCTATGGACCGGTTCTCGGAGTCTGCCGCTGTCGTTTCCGCTGATGTGAACTCCGGCCAGCTTGCGTGCGGCCGGGGCTTCCAAGAGGGTTGTTATGCAAACGACTGCTAATGCCCCGCGCCCGCGAGGATCGTTCCTGAACGATCCGCAGGTGCGCGCGTGGCTGTTCCAGATCATCGCCGTTGTCGCTGTCGTGGCGCTCGGCTGGTTTCTCTTCCAGAACACCCAGGCCAACCTGGAGAAGCGCGGGATCATTTCCGGCTTCGCTTTCCTCAACAACAGTGCCGGCTTCGGCATCGCCCAGCACCTGATCGATTACACCGAGAGCGACAGCTACGTCCGCGTCTTCGTGATCGGGCTGCTCAATACCCTGCTGGTATCGGTCATCGGTATCGTGCTGGCCTCCATCCTCGGCTTCCTGCTCGGCGTGGCGCGCCTGTCGCCGAACTGGCTGATCAACAAGCTGGCCACCGTCTACATCGAGATCTTCCGCAACATCCCGCCGTTGCTGCAGATCCTCTTCTGGTATTTCGCCGTGTTCCTCGCCCTGCCTGGTCCCCGGCAGAGCCTTGATGTGGGTGAAACCTTCTTTCTCAACAGCCGCGGCCTCTACCTGCCTGCGCCGAGCCCGTCGGAGAACTTCGGGCTGTTCGCCGTGGTGCTGCTGGCGACCATCGTCGGCATCGTCGCCCTCGGGCGCTGGGCCAAGAAGCGGCGTGAGGCCACCGGCCAGATATTCCCGCTGCTGTGGACCTCGCTGGCGCTGATCGTGGTGCTTCCCGGCCTGGCCGTGCTCGTCGGCGGCAACCCGCTGCAATGGAGCGTGCCGCAGCTGGCCGGTTTCAACTTCCGCGGCGGCTGGGTGATGATCCCCGAGCTGATGGCGCTGACCCTGGCCCTGACCATCTACACCGCCGCCTTCATCGCCGAGAACGTGCGCTCCGGGATCATGGCCGTCAGCCATGGCCAGACCGAGGCCGCCCGCTCGCTGGGGCTGCGTCCGGGCATCACCCTGCGCCTGGTGATCATCCCGCAGGCCCTGCGGGTGATCGTTCCGCCGCTGACCAGTCAGTACCTGAACCTGGCGAAGAACTCGTCGCTGGCCGCCGGCATCGGCTATCCGGACATGGTCTCGCTGTTCGCCGGCACGGTGCTCAACCAGACCGGCCAGGCCATCGAGGTGATCGCCATCACCATGAGCGTCTACCTCGCCATCAGCATCAGCATTTCCCTGCTGATGAACTGGTACAACAAGCGCATTGCGCTGACCGAGCGGTAAGGAGCAGCCATGCAATCCCATACTTTTAAACCGGACCTGCCGCCGCCGCGCATGAGCGTTGGCGTGCTGGGCTGGCTCAAGGCGAACCTGTTCTCCAACTGGTTCAACAGCCTGTTGACCGTCTTCGCGATCTACCTGATCTGGCTGGTGGTGCCGCCGCTGCTGCAGTGGGCGATCATCGATGCCAACTGGGTCGGCAGCACCCGCGCCGACTGCACCCAGGAGGGCGCCTGCTGGGTGTTCATCCAGCAGCGCTTCGGCCAGTTCATGTACGGCTTCTACCCCAGCGAACTGCGCTGGCGCGTGGACACCACCCTGTGGCTGGCAATCGTCGGCGCGGCGCCGCTGTTCGTCCCGCAGATGCCGCGCAAGGCGCTGTACGGCCTGGCGTTCCTGGTGCTCTATCCGCTCATCGCCTGGAGCCTGCTGCATGGCGGCGTGTTCGGCCTGAGCGTGGTCGCCACCAGTCAGTGGGGCGGCCTGATGCTGACGCTGGTGATCGCCTCCGTCGGCATCAGCGGGGCATTGCCGCTGGGCATCCTGCTGGCGCTGGGGCGACGCTCCAACCTGCCGGCGATCAAGGTCCTCTGCGTCACCTTCATCGAGTTCTGGCGTGGTGTGCCGCTGATCACCGTGCTGTTCATGTCCTCGGTGATGCTGCCGCTGTTCCTGCCCGAGGGCATGCACTTCGACAAGCTGATGCGCGCACTGATCGGGGTGATCCTGTTCCAGTCCGCCTACATCGCCGAAGTGGTGCGTGGCGGTCTGCAGGCCATTCCCAAGGGCCAGTACGAGGCCGCTGCGGCCATGGGCCTGGGCTACTGGCGGATGATGGGCCTGGTGATTCTGCCGCAGGCGCTCAAGCTGGTGATTCCGGGCATCGTCAACGTGTTCATCGCCCTGTTCAAGGACACCAGCCTGGTGATCATCATCGGCCTGTTCGACCTGCTCAACAGCATCAAGCAGGCGACCACCGATCCGGCCTGGCTGGGCATGGCCACCGAAGGCTATGTGTTCGCCGCACTGATTTTCTGGATTTTCTGTTTCGGCATGTCCCGCTACTCCCAGCGACTGGAGAGGAAGCTGGATACCGGCCACAAGCGTTAGGAGCTGATCAGTATCTGCTGCGCGTCGGTCAGGCGGCGTTGAAAACGGTCCCGGAATGCTCAGGTACACCAGTACGCTGCGCATCCTCACCTGTTTTCGCCTTGCCTGGCTGCAGCGCCAGATCCTGAATCGGTCCCACGAGAGGAGTGAATTATGAGTGAAGCAGTCAAGCAACCCAGCGCCGAGCCGATGATCCTGCTGCAGGGCGTGAACAAGTGGTACGGCCAGTTCCACGTGCTCAAGGACATCAACCTGAGCGTGCAGGCGGGTGAGCGTATCGTGCTGTGCGGGCCTTCCGGCTCGGGCAAGTCGACCACCATCCGCTGCATCAACCGCCTGGAGGAGCACCAGCAGGGGCGCATCGTGGTCGATGGCACCGAGCTGACCGGTGACCTCAAGCACATCGAGGCGATTCGTCGCGAGGTGGGCATGGTGTTCCAGCACTTCAACCTGTTCCCGCACCTGACCGTGCTGCAGAACTGCACCCTGGCGCCGATGTGGGTGCGCAAGATGCCCAAGCGCCAGGCCGAGGAAATCGCCATGCACTTCCTCGAGCGCGTGCGCATCCCCGAGCAGGCGGGCAAGTACCCGGGACAGCTCTCCGGTGGCCAGCAGCAGCGTGTGGCGATCGCCCGTGCGCTGTGCATGAAGCCGAAGATCATGCTGTTCGACGAACCCACCTCGGCACTGGACCCGGAAATGGTCAAGGAAGTGCTCGACACCATGATCGGTCTGGCCGAGGACGGCATGACCATGCTCTGCGTGACCCACGAGATGGGCTTCGCCCGTACCGTGGCCAACCGGGTGATCTTCATGGACAAGGGCGAGATCGTCGAACAGGCCGATCCGGATACCTTCTTCACCAACCCGCAGAACGAGCGTACACAGCTGTTCCTCAGCCAGATCCTGCACTGAGCCAGCGCCACGCGATTCATCAGGGAGCCTGCGGGCTCCCTTTTTTGTGGTCGCCCGGCGGGCGGGTCAGCTGCTGCGGCGCATGCGTTTGCGGAACGTGCCGGGCGTTTCGCCGCACAGCTGCTTGAAGCGCTTGGCGAAGGTCGCGCGATCACTGAAACCGACCTGACAGGCAACCTGCTCCAGCGACTGCGTCGACTCGGCCAGCGCCTGCTGCGCCTGGCTGATGCGCAGGCGTTGCAGGTATTCGCCCGGAGTCATCCCGGTGGCCAGACGGAAGCGGCGCAGCAGGGTGCGCGAGGAGCAGTGCGCCTGCCGGGCGAGGCGGGGCAGGTCGAGTGCCTCGGCATGGTGCTCGCGCAGCCACTGCAGCAGCGGCACCAGCGTTCGGTCTTCGCTGTGCGGCAGCAGCGGGGCGAAGCGGGTCTGCGTGCCGCGCTGGCGTTCGATCACCATGGCGGCGGCCACCTGTTGGGCCAGCCACTCACCGGCGTGCAGGGCGATCAGGTGCAGGCACAGGTCGAGTCCCGCCTGGGCGCCGCCCGAGCAGAACAGCGGGCCATCCTCGGTCAGCAGCAGGTCGCTGCGCAGATGCACCTGGGGGTAGTGTCTGGCGAAGGCATCCGCCAGCGCCCAGTGCGTGGTCGCCTGGCGCCCGTCGAGCAGGCCGGCGGCGGCCAGCAGGAAGGCGCTGCTGCACAGGCTGGCGACTTGCTGGCGGTCGCGGCGTGCCAGCCAGGGCAGCAGCCTGGCGTTGCTTTCCAGGGTCAGGCCGACCGCGCTGCCGGTGGCCGGCACGATCAGCAGGTCGGCCTGCTCCGCCAGCTCCAGTCCGCCATCGACCTGGATCTGGGCGAACTCCAGCTGCACGGGACGGGCATCGAGGCTGAAGCGCTGGAGCCTGAAGCAGGGCGCGGCTGCCAGGCGGTTGGCCAGGGCGAAGGCGTCCTGCGCCATGCTCAGGCTGGAGCAGATGGTCTGGGGGCAGACGTACAGCGCGATGCGCAGCATGGCGGTATCCGATGAAAAGGTTGGCGATTATTGACACAAAGTTGTCCTGATCGCCAATCGTCTTCAGAGCGGGCGACGCACAGACTAGGCTGCATTCATCAGCGATTCGCAGGAACGCCCATGAGCCACCCCAATGCCGAACTGATCCAGCGCTTCTACAGCGCCTTCCAGCGTCTCGACGCCGAGAGCATGGCCGGCTGCTACGCCGAGGACGTGCACTTCTCTGACCCCGTGTTCACCGATCTGCGAGGTGCGCTGGCGGGGGACATGTGGCGCATGCTGTGCAGCCGAGCCGAGGGCTTCTCGCTGACCTTCGACGGGGTGGAGGCCGACGAGCATGGCGGCCGCGCGCGCTGGGTGGCCAGCTACCGCTTCAGCGCCACGGGGCGACAGGTGGTCAACCGTATCCAGGCGCGCTTCGTGTTCCGCGATGGCCTGATCGTCGAGCACCACGACCACTTCGATCTCTGGCGCTGGTCGCGCCAGGCGCTCGGCCTCAAGGGCCTGCTGCTGGGCTGGGCGGCGCCGGTCCAGGCGGCCATCAGACGACAGGCTGCACGTGGTCTGGAGCAGTTTCGCGCGTCGCGCTGAGGCGGGCGAAGGAACGCAGTGGTAGGCTAGCCGGTCTCAATTGCCAATAAAGCGTGCGCACACGGTGTGCTGCACCACCACTGCCCATCGAGACCTGCCGTGACCGAACTGATCGTTGCCGTTAAACAGGCCAAGGCCTGGGGGGTTCATGCCGTCACTGCCAGTGGCGTGATCCTCGCCCTGCTGGCCCTGCTCTCCGTACTCGATGGCCAGCCCAAGCAATGCCTGTTGTGGCTGGGCCTGGCCCTGCTGGTCGACGGCCTGGATGGTTCGCTGGCGCGGCGTTATGACGTCAAGAGCGTACTGCCGCACTTCGATGGTTCGACCCTGGACCTGGTGATCGACTACCTGACGTACGTGTTCATTCCGGCGATCTTCCTCTACCGCTTCATCCCGTTGCCCGATTACACCCCGTTGTTCGCGGTCGGGCTGATCCTGCTGTCGTCGCTGTTCTGTTTCTGCAACCTGAACATGAAGAGCCAGGACAACTACTTCGTGGGGTTCCCGGCGGCCTGGAACGTGGTGGTACTGTACTTCTACATCCTCGATGTGCACCCCTGGATCACCCTGGGCATGATCGTGCTGCTGGCCGCGCTGACCCTGACCAAGATGAAGTTCCTGCACCCCTTCCGGGTGCGCCAGTTCATGCCGCTGAACATCTTCGTGACCTTCGTCTGGATGCTCTCCAGCGCGCTGCTGATCCTGCAGTACCCGCACGACTCGGTGTGGATACTGGGCCTGTGGTTCGCCGCCTCGACCTATTTCGTCGGCATGTGCCTGTGGCGCTCGGCGCGCGAATGGTTGCCGCGGCGCGCATGAGTGCCGCGCCGGACAAGGCCTGGTTCGTCTACCTGGTACGCGCCGCCAACGGTGCCCTGTACTGCGGCATCAGCGATGACCCGCAGCGGCGTTTCGCCCAGCATCAGGCCGGCAAGGGCGCGCGTTTCTTCCATACCAGCCCGGCGCTGGCGCTGGCCTACGTCGAGGCCTGTGCCGGCAAGGGCGATGCCCTGCGTCGCGAGCGGGCGATCAAGCGCCTGAGCAAGGCGGCCAAGGAATCGCTCATTCTGGCCATTGATGGCGACGCATCAGCCCAAGGCGGTGTGCGCGACCCCCTGGCGCGGGTAAGCTGACGGCTTGGAGTCTTTTCAACGTCTGCGAGCCTGAGTCGCTGCCAGCGTCACATGGCTGAGAGAGCGCAGACCTTGAACGGGCATTCGGACCTGATACGGAGCGCCTCATGCACGAGTTGATTCTTCACCATTACCCCACTTCGCCGTTCGCCGAGAAAGCCCGCCTGATGCTGGGCTTCAAACAGCTGTCCTGGCGCTCGGTGATGATCCCTCCGCTGATGCCCAAGCCCGATCTCACCGCGCTGACTGGTGGCTATCGCAAGACCCCGGTGCTGCAGGTCGGTGCCGACATCTACTGCGATACCGCGCTGATCGCCCGTCGCCTCGAGGCCGAGAAAGCCGCGCCGGCGCTGTTTCCCGAAGGGCAGGAGTTCAATGTCGGCCTGCTGGCCCAGTGGGCCGACTCGGTCCTGTTCCAGCATGCCGTGGCGCTGGTGTTCCAGCCCGAGTCCATGGCCCTGCGTTTCGCCAAGGTGCCGCCGGAATTCGCCAAGGCCTTCGCGGCTGACCGCAGCGCGCTGTTCTCCGGTGGCACGGCCACCCGCGTGCCGCTGGAGCAGGCCAGGCACCAGTGGCCGGCCCTGATGGGGCTGTTGCAGCAACAGCTGCAGCGCGAACAGGGCGACTTCCTCTTCGGTGAACCCTCGCATGCCGACTTCGCCGTGGCCCACTGCCTGTGGTTCCTGCGTGGTACCCCGGTGACCTCGCCGCTGGTCGACGACTACCCGGAAGTCGCCGCCTGGCTCGGCCGTGTGCTGGGCTTCGGGCATGGTTCGTTGAGCGAGATGAGCAGCGAGCAGGCCATCGCCATCGCCAGCGAGGCAAGCCCGGCGGCGCTGCCGGACGAGGCGTTCAGCGACCCCAACGGCTTCGTGCCCGGTCAGGCGGTGAGCATCGCGGCGGTGGACTATGGCGTCGATCCGGTGCAGGGCGAGCTGGTCTTCGCCGGGCGCGACGAGCTGATCCTGCGTCGTGAGGACGAGCGCGCAGGCACCGTTCATGTGCATTTCCCGCGCCTGGGCTTCCGTATCGAAGCACGCTGATCGCTCGTAAGGATCGCGGCTAAGCCGCTCCCACAAAAGCCCCTGCCACTGCCGCGGAGGGGCTTTGGCCGCGACAGGTGCGGTCTTCGCCCACCCCACGGCGGCCAGCAGTGCGCAGGGTTCATCCTGCACCCTGTTCGCGGTACGCGGTGAGCGACCGCCTCAGCGCTGATCGGGCAGCAGGAAGTTGCCCGGCCCGCTGTCTTCGAGCGTCGGCACCTCGGCCTCGTCCTTGAGGTCGACCCCCGAGAGCTGGCGCCGGCAGGCTTCGCGCATCAGGTACATCAGGCGGAAGGTGGCCATGCCGTAGCTCAGGCCCTCCAGGCGCACGTTGGAGATGCAGTTGCGGTAGGCGTCGTTGAGGCCGACTTTCGGCCCGTAGGTGAAGTACAGCCCCAGGCTGTCCGGGGAGCTCAGCCCCGGCCGTTCGCCGATCAGGATCACCGTCATCTTCGCCCCGAGGCGTTCGCCGATCTCGTCCGCCACTGCGACCCGACCCTGTTCGACCAGGGTGATCGGCGCCAGCGACCAGCCTTCTTCCAGTACCTGCTCCAGCAGACGATCGAGAAACGGCAGGCTGTGCCGCTGCACCGCCAGCGACGACAGGCCGTCGGCGATGACGATGGCCAGGTCGTAGCCCCGGCCGTGCTCCTCGGCATAGTCGACCAGCAACTGGGCCGCGTCTTCGTGCAGGCGCCTGCCGAGGTCCGGGCGCTGCAGGTAGGTGTGGCGGTCGGCGGCGGCGCTGTGCAGCAGCAGGGTCGGCAGCTGGCGGTCGTGCAGCGCTTCGCGCAGGGCCGTGTGGTCGAACGGCAGGTGCACGGCGTCACGCGCCTGGGCGTGGGCGAACTGGAAATCCAGCTGGGCGCTGGTCGGCAGGCTGGTGCCGGCCCGGCCCAGGGCAATGCGCGCCGGTGTCAGCTGGCGCAGCTGCTGCCAGGGGTTTTCGGTAGCGGGGGACTTTTCGCTCATGACAACCTCGAATGATCAGGCCAGCTGGGCCAGGGCCTTGCGGAACGCCGGGGGCAATTCGTCGCCCATGCGCAGCTGCCCGCCCTGTTGCTGGAAGATGCCCATGCGTGCCAGCCACGCCTCGAACTCCGGCGCGGCGTGCAGGCCGAGGACCTTGCGCGCGTAGAGCGCGTCGTGGAACGAGGTGGTCTGGTAGTTGAGCATCACGTCGTCGGAGCCGGGAATGCCCATGATGAAGTTGATGCCGGCCGCGCCGAGCAGGGTCAGCAGCATGTCCATGTCGTCCTGGTCGGCCTCGGCATGGTTGGTGTAGCAGATGTCGCAACCCATCGGCACGCCGAGCAGCTTGCCGCAGAAGTGATCTTCCAGCCCGGCGCGGATGATCTGTTTGCCGTTGTACAGGTACTCCGGGCCGATGAAGCCGACCACGGTGTTGACCAGGAACGGATTGAAGTGACGGGCCACCGCATAGGCACGGGTCTCGCAGGTCTGCTGGTCGACGCCATGGTTGGCGTTGGCCGACAGCGCGCTGCCCTGACCGGTCTCGAAGTACATCAGGTTGTTGCCCAGGGTGCCGCGCTTGAGGCTCAGGCCGGCTTCGTAGCCTTCCTGCAGCACCTTGAGGCTGACGCCGAAGCTGGCGTTGGCCGCCTCGGTGCCGGCGATGGACTGGAATACCAGGTCCAGCGGCGCACCGCGCTCGATGGCGGCGATGGAGCTGGTGACGTGGGTCAGCACGCAGGACTGGGTGGGAATCTCGTAGCGCTGGATGACCGCGTCGAGCATCTCCAGCAGGGTGCACACCGCGCTCATGCTGTCGGTGGCCGGGTTGATGCCGATCATGGCATCGCCGTTGCCGTAGAGCAGGCCGTCGACCACGCTGGCGGCGATGCCGGCCGGGTCGTCGGTCGGGTGGTTGGGCTGCAGGCGCGTGGACATGCGCCCGCGCAGCCCCTGGGTGTTGCGAAAGCGGGTGACCACGCGGGTCTTCTGCGCCACCAGCACCAGGTCCTGCACGCGCATGATCTTCGATACCGCGGCGACCATCTCCGGCGTCAGCCCCGCGGCCAGGGCGGTGAGGGAGGCTTCGTCGGCGGCGTCGCTGAGCAGCCAGTCGCGCAGACCGCCGACCGTGAGGTGGCTGACCGGGGCGAAGGCTGCGCTGTCGTGGCTGTCGATGATCAGCCGGGTGACCTCGTCCTGCTCGTAGGGAATCAGCGCCTCCTGCAGGAAATGCTTGAGCGGCACCTCGGCCAGGGTCATCTGTGCGGCGGCGCGCTCGGCGTCGCTGCTGGCGGCGACGCCGGCCAGGTAGTCGCCGGAGCGCGCCGGGGTGGCCTTGGCCATCAGCTCGCGAAGGCTGTCGAAGCTCCAGGTCATGCTGGCGATGGTATGGGTGAAGCGGGCCATGCAAATCCTCCTGTCGCGGCCGCCCGTGGGCGGCCGCTTGAGCCTGTCAGCGCAGCGAACGTTCGGCGGCCTGGATGGCGGCGAACTCTTCCTCCGGTGTGCCGGACACCAGATGATGACGGCTGTACAAGGCGAAATAGGCGATGAACAGAGCGTAGATGACTGCCGCACCGATCACGACCCGTGGATCGACCAGGAAACCGGCGACCAGTGCCACCGCCGCCAGTACCAGCGCGACCGATGAGGTCAGCACTCCACCGGGCGTACGGTACGGACGCGGCATGTCCGGGCGGCGGATGCGCAGGGTGATGTGCGCCGCCATCATCAGCACGTAGGAGATGGTCGCGCCGAACACCGCTACCAGGATCAGCAGGTCGCCCTGGCCGCTCAATGACAAACCAAAGCCGATAATTCCAGGCACGATCAGTGCCAACACCGGCGCCTTGTTGCGGTTGGTCAGCGACAGGCTGCGTGGCAGGTAGCCCGCGCGGGAGAGGGCGAAGATCTGCCGCGAGTAGGCGTAGATGATCGAGAAGAAGCTGGCGACCAGCCCGGCCAGGCCGACCAGGTTGACGAACTGGCTCATCCAGGTGGAACCGCCGTAGACCTTCTCCAGCGCCTCGACCAGCGGGTTGCCCGAGGCCATCAGCGCCTGGGCACCAGCGCCGCCCGGACCGACCAGCAGGATCAGGCCGGCGAAGGCCAGCAGCACCAACATGGCGCCGATCAGGCCACGCGGCAGGTCGCGTTTCGGGTTCTTGGTTTCCTCGGCGGCCAGCGGCACGCCCTCGACCGCCAGGAAGAACCAGATGGCGTAGGGCAGGGCGGCCCAGATGCCCAGGTAGCCGAACGGCAGGAAGGTGCTGGCGCCGGTCGCTTCGGTGGCGGGGATGTCGAACAGGTTGGCCAGCTGGAAGTGCGGCACCATGGCGACGATGAACACCCCCAGGGCGATGGCCGCCACGGCGGTGATGACGAACATCAGCTTCAGCGCCTCGCCGGCCCCGAGCACATGGATGCCGATGAAGACCACGTAGAAGGCCAGGTAGACCACCCAGCCGCCGATGCCGAACAGCGACTCGCAGTAGGCACCGATGAAGCAGGCGATGGCAGCGGGGGCGATGGCGTACTCGATGAGAATCGCCGTGCCGGTGAGAAAGCCGCCCCAGGGACCGAACGCGGTACGGGTGAAGCCGTAGCCGCCGCCGGCCGTGGGGATCATCGACGACAGCTCGGCCAGCGAGAAGCACATGCACAGGTACATGGTCGCCATCAGCAGCGTGGCGACGAACATGCCGCCCCAGCCGCCCTGGGCCAGGCCGAAGTTCCAGCCGGCATAGTCGCCGGAGATCACGTAGGCCACGCCCAGGCCGATCAGCAGGATCCAGCCGGCGGCGCCCTGTTTCAACTGGCGACTGGCGAAGTAGTCGGCGCTGACCGCTTCCGTTTCCACGCCGCCTGCCGAGGCAGGCGTGGCAAGGGTTTCTTTGCTCATTGAGGTAACTCCTTGGCACCCCGTGACGAGGTCACGGGGTGAGGTTGTCGGGGGAATGGCAGATCAGAAGAACCCCAGCGGATTGATGTCGTAGCTGACCAGCAGGTTCTTGGTCTGCTGGTAGTGATCGAGCATCATCTT